>CAYWZR010000153.1:0-3743 GCA_964462885.1 uncultured Nitrospirota bacterium | reverse complement strand
GCAATCACGTAATTGGGGCAACCACAGGGGGATGCCCCTACACAAGACATTCCAATATATTTTTTTCGACGTCGGTCAGACGGATAATCTTATTTTTAGAGCTCCGGCCCGAAACAATTTCGATCTGTTTTTTCTTAATCCCAAGCACTTTTGACAGAACACTGATAATCTCGTTGTTTGCTTTTCCTTCCACTGGGGGTGAGGTGAGTTTCACCTTGAGCGAGTCACCGTAGAGCCCGCTTATGCCAGACCGGGAACTACGTGGTTCCACCTTTACTCTAAGAATAATCGATCCTGACTGCTCGACACTATAAAATGCACGGGGGTCTGTTCTCTTCATTCTACGGGGACTTCATCATCCGGTATGCCTATAAACTGGTAACCAATACCGTAAACAGTCTGAATGAATATAGGTTTTCGTGAGTTAGGCTCGATTTTGCGGCGTAGATTTTTGATGTGTGCATCCACTGTCCGGTCGTATCCCTCAAAGGAATAGCCGTAGACCAAATCAATAAGCTGGGATCGTGACAGCACCAGTCCCCTGTTTTTCAGCAAGGCCATAAGTGACTTAAACTCTACAGGGGTAAGATCTACAGACTGGCCGCCTACCGTCACTTTATGCTGCTCTTCCTTAATCACCATCAACCCTTTGTTAAAACCTATACTTTCTGAGACAGTCGGCGGCTCGCCGTGGCCATCAGTACGTTTTAACACGGCTTTTACTCTTAACATAAGTTCACGCAGGCTAAAAGGTTTGACAACATAATCGTCGGCTCCAAGACCGAATCCACGGATACGTTCCTCTGGCGTGCCCTTGCCGCTAAGCATTATGATTGGCACATTCGATTCCTGGCGCAGCCTGCGGCAGACCTCTTCGCCGGAAAGGTCTGGCAACATAAGGTCGAGTATTACAAGATCGATGCCATCAAGGGCAAGAGTGATACCTTCCGAGCCGCTTGATGTCCAGATAACCTCATACCCTTCGTCCTTGAGGCTGATATGGATTATATCCACGATTTTGTTATCGTCTTCTATTATTAGAATTCGTTTCATAAGGTCGTCACAAAATTCCCCCGCAATTATGATACCTGATTTCTATTTCGTCAATCTTGCCAAATCCTTGATTCCCATGATAAAGTGCTAACGTTATGAGTGTCCGTGATAACGTGGCGGTTGTCCGCAAGGCTATAGGACGGGCAGCGCAAGTGGCGGGCAGAAGCGGGTCGGATATCAGATTAGTGGCTGTTTCAAAAAAAATCGATACCGCAAGAATGCTAGAGGCAGCAGAGGCCGGAATTCTGATATTCGGTGAAAACAGGGTTCAGGAAGCCAGGGATAAGCAAGATACGGTCCGCTGGCCGGATGGAATATCCTGGCATATGATAGGGCCTCTTCAGCGTAACAAGTCCAAGCTTTCGGTAACTCTTTTTGATATGATTCAGTCAGTGGATAGCCTGGAGATTGCGCGACACCTGGACAGACATGCCTATAACGCCAGCATTACTCTTCCAGTGCTTATCCAGTTAAATCTGGCCGATGAACCGTCAAAGTCGGGATTTAACCCTGACCTGGCCGTAGCAGCCGCCCTTGAGGTTTCCCGCATGGAACATCTCAGGGTTGAAGGACTCATGGCGATTCCTCCATACCGAGACAATCCTGAAGATGTTCGACCGTATTTCCGGCATCTTCGCGATATAAAAGATACGCTTAACGACAGGGGCCTTAATCTTAGTGAGCTTTCAATGGGGATGTCGTCTGATTTCGAGGTTGCCATAGAGGAGGGTTCCACTATGGTTCGAGTCGGCACAGCAATATTTGGGGAAAGGAAAAGTTAAAAATTAGAAGTAGAAAAGGTTTTTTTAGAGAGAAAAAACATGCTAAATAAAATAATATTTATAGGCGGCGGCAATATCGCCGAGGCTATTTTGAAGGGTCTTGCAGGATCAGGGTTAGGGGCCGGTTATCAAAGCGAAAACATAAGGGTCAGTGACCCATCTAAAGATGTTCGGGATAAACTCCGCAATTTGTACGGAGTTGTGACCGAAAGCGATAACAAACTGGCAGTTTCTTGGGGCGATATTATTATTCTGGCGGTAAAGCCAGACGCTGTAGATTCTATCTGCCGTGAAATAGCTGGCAGTATCGATGGGAGATTGCTGGTTTCAGTAGCCGCAGGTATACGTTCAAACGCGATTTTGGACTTGTTGAACCCTGAGACACGGGTTATCCGTGTAATGCCCAATACTCCGGCCCTGGTCGGCGAGGGCATGAGCGCTCTTGCATTGGCCGGAGGAGCCACAGCGGATGACTTGGAGATAGTTAAAAAGATCTTTGAGACTGTTGGCAAAACCGTTGTTGTTCCAGAAAGACAGATGGATGCCGTGACCGGTCTTTCAGGCAGCGGACCGGCATATGTATTTTTAATGATCGAGGCCCTGGCTGATGGAGGTGTAAAATCGGGTCTTTCCCGGGACAATGCCCGGTTGCTTGCCACTCAGACGGTTTTAGGCGTAGCACGTATGGTGCTTGAGACCGGTCTTCACCCAGGAGTGTTGAAAGACAAGGTGGCCTCGCCTGGCGGTACTACTATTGAAGGCTTACATGTCCTGGAAAAAGCTGGTCTTCGGGGAATTCTTATGGATGCAGTATCTGCTGCCGCTGAAAAATCCAAAACATTAGGAGGCAAGTAAGTTAAAAAATGTTTGTTATAGCCAACTTTATAAATGCAGTGGCTGTAATTCTGGATTATGCACTTGAACTCTACAAGTGGGCTTTTATAATAGCCGCCCTTATTAGCTGGGTTAATCCTGATCCATACAATCCGGTAGTTCGGTTTCTGAAAAGCATAACAGAGCCGGTGCTATACCGTATAAGGCGTATATTAGGCATATACGGAGGCATAGATTTTTCGCCTATTATCGCAATACTGGTCATATGGTTTCTCCAGAGCTTTGTTGTGAGAACCCTGATAGACATTGCAAGGAGTCTCTAGATAATGAGGATTACACCATACGATATTCAGAATAAACAATTCCCGGTCAAGTTTCGAGGTTTTGAGATGCAGGAAGTTAGCGACTTTCTCGAAATGCTGCGCGAAGAGATCGAGGAAGTGCTTAGAGAGAACGCCCTGCTAAAGGAACAGCTAAGCAAGGATGAGGCTCAGTTGCAGGAGTACCGGAAGATGGAGGATACCCTTAGGGAAACTCTTGTTTCTTCACAAGAGATAATAAATGCATTTAAAGAAAATGCTAAGAAAGAGGTTGAACTTACTCTTCAAGATGCTGAAATGAATGCTGCGAAAATCATCCGAAGTGCCCAGGACAAAGCGATAAAAATACATGAGGACATTGCTGATTTAAAAGGCGTTCGGCGTCATGTCAGGGAAGAGCTTATCCGCTTGCTCGAAAATCACATGAGAATGGTGAAATTCGATATCGAGACAGAGGAAAAAGAGACTGGTGAATTATAGAGGAGTTAAAGGGACTCAGGATATATTCACACCTGAAATTGAGGTGTGGAGGTTTATCGAATCAACAGCCTCCAGGGTATTCGAAGATTTTGGTTTTCAGGAAATCCGCCTTCCTATTATTGAGCATACTGAGGTTTTCACCAGAAGTATCGGTGAAACAACTGATATCGTGGAGAAAGAAATGTACACCTTCCTGGACAAAGGAGACAGGAGCATTACTTTGCGCCCCGAAGGCACTGCGCCGGTTGTGCGTGCCTTTGTTCAGCATTCACTT
>CAYWZR010000152.1:2507-5837 GCA_964462885.1 uncultured Nitrospirota bacterium | reverse complement strand
CTTATGTCAGCGCTGTTAATTGCTGCTATCTTTGGGGCTGAAAGCTATCTGCAATACAGCTCTTCGCAGTGGGGACTGCTTTTATCTCTTCACAAGTATAATATTATGACTGGATATAAGATTACCTTTGAACCAAATCGTGGCATATGGCATATCACAGGATGGACAGGTACATTTCTTATGCTCATTATGCATGTCTACACTCTGAGAAAGAATGTGAGATTTATGCATGAATGGGGGATGCTGAAGTACTGGCTTGACTTTCATATCTTCTGCGGGGTAATGGGACCCATTCTTGTAACTTATCACACAACATTCAAGCTTGGAGGCATAGTAGCTATAAGCTATTGGTCAGTGGTGATTGTTGCTGTTAGCGGCATGTTTGGAAGGTATATCTTCGGTTTAATTCCCCGGGGCATTGCTGGTAATGAACTTAAGATGGAGGAGATAGAGAGTCTGAATGAAGAGGTAACTCAAAGGATAGAATCCTTTAATGACAAGGCACACAACTTGGGAAAGATCATTAAAAAATATATCAGGATAAGAGAAAATAAGGATAACAGATTGCTTCCATCGTTCCTTAATATGATC
Source organism: uncultured Nitrospirota bacterium (assembly GCA_964462885.1). Classification (GTDB taxonomy): domain Bacteria; phylum Nitrospirota; class Thermodesulfovibrionia; order SZUA-242; family SZUA-242; genus JALUUO01. The sequence continues at coordinate 5,246 of CAYWZR010000152.1, read as the reverse complement.
AAGGATAAATACAGAATTTTCTTTATGATCAGAAGATTAAAAATACACTTAAAGCGGCATTTAATGCTGCAAAAGAAGGACAGAGCTGAGCTTGTCAAACTTCTTACAGAGAGGCTGAGGCTAAACAGAAAGGTTCTTTTTCTGCAATCAGCCCATCGTCTCTTTGGATATTGGCACAGGTTTCATAGGGTGTTTACCGTTATTCTTTACACGATAGCTCTGATGCATCTTGTGGTTTACTACCTATTTAGAGTGAACCCATGATGGTAAGAATCTCATTAATCCTGTTCATCGTATCAATTTTCCTTCCAGTCAATGATTCTTTTGGTGAGTTAATATCTCCTGGAAAACTGACTGAATCTCATGGCAAAATAAAGGGTCTAAAAAACTGTGTAAAATGTCATAAGTTGCGGAAAGGGATCCCTGATAGCGCCTGTAAATCCTGTCATAAAGCGCTGGTAAAACGTATAAATGAAAACAAGGGTTTTCATTCAACGGTCAAAGGCAGATGTATTGAATGTCATACAGAGCATAAAGGCGTAGGCTACAATATAGCCTCCTTTAATAAAAAGAAATTTGACCATAAAAAAACAGGATATGAGTTAAAAGGTGGTCATAAGATTTCGTGTGAAAAATGCCATAAAAAAGAGAAAACTTTTTTAGGCCTCTCAACTAAATGCCTTGACTGTCATACTGATGTACATAAAAAAAGCCTATCTGCCGACTGTCTTAAATGCCACTCTTACAAAGACTGGAAGGGCCTCAATTTTAATCACGATAAATATTCAAAGTACAAACTTACAGGCAAACATAGAAAGGCAAAATGCGAAGGATGTCATCCTTCGCAGCTAGTTAAGGGAACTCTTAAAGATAAGGGAAAGACATTTAAGACATTTAAATTTAAACCATTAACATTCAAAAAATGTAATGATTGCCACAAAGATATCCATAAGGGAAAACTGAAGGAGAAATCATGCAAGAGCTGTCACAATACAACTGACTGGAAAAAGACGGCCTTTGATCATAAAAATCCTAAGCTGAGTGAATATAGGCTTGAAGGGAAACATGAGAAGGTAGCATGTGAACTTTGTCACCAAAGCAATAAGGTATTGCTTACATACAAAGGTAAAAAAGTCAGCAGGTTAGTAAAAACGCTTAAACCTCTAAAGCATGATAGATGTAATGATTGTCACTTTGATATACATAAAGGTCAGTTTAAGGATCAAAGATGTGATACTTGCCACTCAGTCAAAAAAGACTGGAAGAAGCAGAGCTTTAATCATGATTCAAAGCAGTACAAAGGATATAAACTTGAAGGAAAACACGCGGATGTAAAGTGCGATAAGTGTCATCAACAAAGCCGGGTAAAGTATGAAGAGTTTGGTAAAAACAAAAAAGTTGTTACCGGAAAGTTTAAGCCCGTTGAACATCGTAAATGTACTGACTGTCATTTTGATATCCACAAAGGTCAGTTTAAGGATCAAAAATGTGATGCCTGTCACTCAGTCAAAAAGGACTGGAAGAAGCAGAGCTTTAATCATGATTCAAAGCAGTACAAAGGATATAAACTTGAAGGAAAACACGCGGATGTAAAGTGCAATAAGTGTCATCAACAAAGTCGGGTAGAGTATAAAGAGTTTGGTAAAAACAAAAAAGTTGCTACCGGAAAGTTTAAGCCAGTTGAGCATAGCAAATGTAATGACTGTCACTTTGATGTCCACAAAGGTCAGTTTAAGGATCAAAAATGTGATACTTGCCACTCGGTTAAAAAGGAATGGAAGAAACAAAACTTTAATCATGATTCAAAAGAATATAAGGGCTATAAACTCGAGGGAAAACACAGAGATGTAAAGTGCGATAAGTGCCATAAAAAATGGGAGGTAAAGTTCAGGGAGTTTCAGAAGTCAAAGAAGGTGACAGTCGGATTTTTCAAACCCATACCAAGTGAAAAGTGTACTGACTGCCATAAAGATGTACATAAAGGCGAATATAAAAACCCATGTAAAGAATGCCATTCATCGTACAGTTGGGAGCCTAAAAAGTTTCTGCATGATCCCTCATCATTTGATCTTAAAGGTGCACATAGGAATGTAAATTGTAGAGAATGTCATATGGATGCAAAAAAATATAAAGGACTTGATTCTGATTGTTTCACCTGTCATCAAGGCCCTCATCTTAGCCAGTTCGGTTCGTTCTGTAATGACTGTCACAGGCAGTCTACATGGATACCAACAAACTTCAAACATACAAACGTAGGTTTCAGGCTTGCAGGCGGCCACAGAGCAGCAAGCTGTGATGACTGTCATATTAATAGAGACTACAGAAATACACCTACAGACTGCTTGTCCTGTCATCAATCAAATTACCAGTCAGCCCCCGAACATATTTCCCAGAACTATTCTCCGGATTGCACTAAATGTCACCGAACCTCCGGTTACTGGGGCCAGGTCACCTATAATCATACGGGTTTCAGCTATAAAGGAGCGCATTTTGCAATAAAGAATGACTGTGAGGCATGTCACTCTACTCCGGGGCAGCCCCCTGTTGGCACAACTGATGATGACTGCTATAATTGCCATTCAACCTCAGGTGTGGCAGGTTCATCTTATGAAAAAACATCGTCACCCTCACATACGGAATTAACCTTCAGTACTTCATGTACTGATTGCCACAATAACAATGCATGGTCTCCTGCTAATTACACGCACCGAAGTTTTAATACAACAGGCATTCATGCGA
>CAYWZR010000152.1:0-2407 GCA_964462885.1 uncultured Nitrospirota bacterium | reverse complement strand
CTTTGGACTGTGCCTCATGTCATCAAAGCGGCTATCCCGGTCAGTATGCAGGTGTGACAGATGATGATTGCTACGCTTGCCATGCTGTTAACTATCAGTCTGCTCCAAATCATGTTGCAACTAACTATCCTCAGGATTGCACGCAGTGTCACAATTCATCTTCATGGAGCGGAGCCACAAGCTACAGTCATACGACATTTAACTTTACAGGTGTACATTTAGCACTTAAGAATGATTGTTCTAACTGTCATGGTTCAGTCCAGCCAGTTGCAGGCACTACGGATTCTGACTGCTATGACTGCCATTCAGCCTCAGGCGTGGCAAGCTCATCTTACGAACAAACATCGTCACCCTCACATACTGAGTTGGCCTTTAGTACCTCATGCACTGATTGCCACAGTAATAACGCGTGGTCTCCTGCTAATTATGCTCACCGAAGTTTTAATACAACAGGCATTCATGCGACTTTGGACTGTGCCTCATGTCATCAAAGCGGCTATCCCGGTCAGTATGCAGGTGTAAGTGATAATAATTGTTACGCATGTCATGAAAGTGATTATACCTCTGCCGCAAATCATACGAGGTTCAATTACCCGCAAGACTGTACAGCATGTCATTCGCAAAACACATGGGCGGGAGCAAGCTTTACACATCAGAATTTTCAGCTCAGAGGCATTCATGCTTCTACTGATTGTTACCAATGTCATAAGACCGGCTACCCTGGAGAATATGCAGGTGTAACAGACGACAACTGTTTTGCATGTCATGAAGCTAATTATTACGAAGAGCACTCAACATGTTCTTACGACTGCACGCTCTGCCATAATCTATTTAACTGGGACGATGCTAATAACAGAGATGGATGCAAATAAACTTAATTTTAGCTTGAAGAAAATGCTTAAAAATAGAACACATGTTCATATTTATAATATTGTAACTATACTTGTTCTCTTTTCAATATTAATACTCATTCCTTCCTCGCTTCAGGCAAGTAAAATTAAGGGTAGGTTTTATATTAGTGATTACTATTCATCTGATAGTGGTAATAACGACTTTAATGTTCTTACATCCAAGCTTAAAATATATAAGAGAGAGGATAATAAATCCTTTCTCTCTTTTAATATAAACGGTAGGTACAGAACCAAGATTTCTGACAGGGATGTTAATAATAAAATTCCTGAATACAGATTTCAGGATTTGTGGATCGGGTATAAATTACCCCAGGAAAATTTTAAGATCAAATTAGGAAGACAATTAATTGGTGAGATGTATAACACAAGCATTGACGGACTTAATGTAAAGTATTTTATAACAGATAAAAAAGGATTCGGTGTTTTTGGGGGTCTTGCTCCAGATAAGTATGATAACTCCTTTAATACAAAATTCAGTTCTTTTGGACTTTACGGTTTTTTTGAGGAAAAGAAGTTTAAACTCGATCTTGGTTATGAGAATCTTCATTATAAAGGAAAAACAGACAGGGAGTACTTCTCGACAAGACTGCATTCAGATATAAGCAGTAAACTGCGTTTATATGCATCCTCATCTATCAGCGTTGATCAGATTTCAGACAGCTTTGACATAGAGCGTGTTAGTACAAGTATTCAATACACCTTATCAAAAGCCATCCGCTTCAATGTTTTCTATAATTACTACCGTGCAATAAAGTACTTCGAATCCTCGAAACAATTCTTTGATCGGATCGATCGCCTGGATAGTTATTACCTGGACACCAACTCTCTGACCAGAGTGGGTATGAGGGCAGATTATAAGGTGTCAAGACTTCTGAGATTCTATACAGCAGCGGCATACCAGAAGAGAGAGCTGTATAATCAGGATGCCCTAAGATTTACTCTGGGGGTGAAAAGACTTGATTTCTATGGTTTCGACATTTCAGGTCGCTATAGACATATCAATAACTACACTTCAACTGATGATGAATTTAACGTGAATATATCAAAAATGATAATGAACAAGCTTGATATTTCGGTATATGCAAGCCATGAAGAGGAAGAGCTTGAGATAGAAGGTGGGTTTACGTCAAGAGTTCTTACTTATGGAACCTCTCTTTACTGGCAGATCAATAGACACTTTTTTGCCATGCTTTTTGTCGAGCGTTATGATGAGCAGAATTATTATAATACGAGCGTATTCACACAGGTTGGATACAGGTTATAGGAGAATCTTTTTTAAATCGAATAATCAGTTATACTCCCTATACAGAGGAGAATACCTTGCTACCTAAAGATATTACAAAGAAGATAAGGGTTGTGGACTTAAGCCGTTGTCTGCTCTGTAATACATGCGAAAAGTCATGTAAATCCAGGCATGGCTTTGAGAGGAATGTCAGAAGTGGTGTAAGGATCGGACATGTAGTCATGCCTTATGCCTGTAAGGGATGTGATGACCC
>CAYWZR010000151.1:0-5861 GCA_964462885.1 uncultured Nitrospirota bacterium | reverse complement strand
CGCGGCGAACGCAGATTTCCTGCGGGCCTATCAACTGGGCGATTCCGATCCCTGGAGCAAACGTTTATCTTGCAAAGAGGATCCATCCCATTTTGGAAATGGAATCAAACGAACCGGATTTTTTTTAATAAATGAATCGAGCAAGTAAAGCCAGGGTGATTCTTTCCAACCATGTGAAAAAAGACCTTTTGATAACAGAATCTCTGCTCTTTTCCCATGGGCATCTGCCAGAGCAGGATTGCAAAGCAATGCATCATCAAGGCATTTCATGGCCTCGTCATATCTACCTGATAGGTCCAGAAGGGTTCCCATATTGTGTAAGGCCAAAGGAGACTCCGGGTTGAGTTTTATAGCTTTTAAATAGCTTTCTTTGGCAGCAGGATAGTATCCACTATCTTGCAGGGCAACTCCCAAGTTTTCAAAAGCCTCACAATAGTCATGTTTTAGTTTGGTTGCTTTTTTATAGCTCTTTATGGCTGACTCAAGTCTGCCAGTTACTTGATATATTCTTGCCAAGTTGTAATGAAACAGAGCTACACGAGAATTCACTTGAATAGCACGCTTAATCAAGTCACAGGCAACTTCTGTCTCACCATTTTGATTGAGTATCAAGCCAAGCAAATGCAGGGAGTCTGCATGGTCAGGTGCAATATCAAGGACCATTCGATAAAGTTTTGCTGCCTCCAGAATATTGCCTTTTTGATGCAGTTGAAATGCATTTAAAAAAACATTTTTGATATCCTGGGATAGATCGTTTGTTTCGTTTGGTAACCTTTTGATTTTTAACTGTTTCTTTCTGTTTTTACTCATTACGCGTCCAGGCTTTGATTTAAGAATGGGGATCTAGCCAATACTTTAATTATAACACCTCTGCTTTGTCACCTGGGAAGTTCTTTTGAATTTACAGAAAATTTTTATAAAAAGCTCCAAAAGCTTGTTATCTTACGACTAAAGTTACGACGCTGAACTTCCGATTTATGATATAATCTTACCTATGATAAAAAAATCTATTACCAAAGCTGTTTTTCCGGCTGCCGGACTCGGCACGCGCTTTCTGCCTGCTACTAAAGCGTCTCCCAAAGAAATGCTTCCGATTGTGGATATTCCACAGATTGAATACGCAGTAGAGGAGGCTCTAGGGTCTGGAGTTGAAGATTTTATCATCATAACCGGGAAAAACAAGCGGGCAATTGAAGACCATTTTGATTATGCTTACGAGCTGGAAGAGACTCTAAGTAGCAAAGGCAAGAAAGAACTTCTTAAGCAGGTTAACAGGTTCAGCGAGCATAGTTTCGCCTATATTCGACAGGGACGTCCTCTGGGCTTGGGACATGCTGTTTTGTGTGCCAGGCCATTTATGCAGGATGAACCCTTCGCTGTTTTACTGAGCGACGATATTATTGATCCTGACGAATCTCTGCTTGAATTAATGGTTAAGCACTACGCCGAAAAGCAGTCTCCTGTGCTTGCTCTTATGGAGGTACCACCGCAGGAGGTTGATAAATACGGAATTGTTCGTGCTGAAGCAATAGGCGATGATCTCTTCAGAATAACAGATCTTGTTGAAAAACCAAGCCCTAAAGATGCCCCATCCAACCTTGCTGTCATTGGGCGATACATACTGACACCTGACATTTTCGAACATCTTCAGAACCTTGCCCCCGGAGCTGGTGGCGAGATTCAGTTGACAGATGCAATAAAAAGCCTTCTTTCAAAGCGACCGGTTTTTGGATGTTTATTCAGAGGCAAACGTTATGATGCAGGAGATAAACTTGGATTTCTGAAGGCGACTACTGAACTTGCCCTTAAGAATCCGGTGCTCAAAGATTCATTTCGAAATTATCTAATGGACCTCACCAGCCGATTATAATTATATGAGACATCTGGAACTGGACATATTCGGCCTGACTGTTGACGAACAGGATGAGCAGGGCTATCCACTCTTGGACCTGTTGGAGACTGCTTCTGAAATCGTGATTGAAGCTGATCTGCCCGGAGTGGCTGTAGAAGACATCTCACTTCAGTACCTGGAAGGCACGCTTCTTATAGAAGCACGTAAACGCGAGAACCCCGAAAAGAACAGAGTGCGTTATCTATGCCTGGAACGTGTTTTCGATCGATTCAGGCGTATTATAAGAATTCCGGTACCTGTAAATGCTGGAAGCTCCCATGCCTGCCTCCACAACGGAGTGCTTACGATAAGTTTTTCAAAGGTCAGCGAAAAACGTGGCCGTCCTATACCTATTAAGATAGAGCAGGGAACAAGAAGTCAAAAGTAATCATCAGTAGTAATCAGAATACTTTTCATATCATACTTTTCTCCTCGTATTAAAAAAATCCTCTACAATTCAACAACGAAGCTACTTTGTTAATCTTATGTAAAGTTTAACATAATATACATTATCAGACATAATATTTCACGTTGATTGTTAACAACATGTTGCTAAGCCATGACATGCCCACGCTTCGCCATTGCCCTGTGCCGCTGACGTCCGTTTTGCTTAAATTTTAAGCAGCTGTAAAAATGCTGTGGAAGTATTCCTTCCTTACCAGAACTCTTAAAGTCGATCGACCGTCTACTGATTCTGAAAGAAGAAACTTTGAAGGAACCAACAAAGTAAGGTAGTTATCTGAAATACATTTTAATATCAGTGTGTTATCTCTACTTGTCTCAACTATAACGTTAAGGTGTCTATTTACGTTTTTAAGGTAGAAATTTTTTTTATGATTACCCGAAATTTGCCTTAAAATCAGCGCCCGTTCAGCCTTTTCTTTTTTGGATATTTGCATGTTCATACTATAGGCCGCCGTTCCTTTTCGCCTTGAAAACGGAAATACATGAAGGTAGCTTATTGGGGAATTTTCTATAGCCTTTTGCGAAATTCTGAATAGTTCATTTGTTTCACCCGGGAATCCTGCTATAACGTCCGCTCCTATGCAGATACCCGGAACTCTTTCAGTGATCTGCTCCACAAGATTGAAATACTGTTTTGCGGTATATTTACGGCCCATTTTAGATAGTATTTCGTCACTTCCAGCCTGAAGAGGTATATGAAGGTGTCTGCAGAGGCGTTCTTCACCTGAGAGCATATCAATCAAACGATCGTCGATCTCATTTGGCTCTATTGAGCTGATTCTATAGCGGACCTCATTGGTTGCTGCTAAAAGTTTTGTTATTAGATCACTTAGTCGAAGGCTTTTGTCTTGGACATCAAGGTCTTTGCCGTAGAACCCTATATGTATACCGGTTAAAACGATCTCCTTGAACCCTCTTGCCTCTATTTCACGAGCCGCAGACACTACTTGGTCAAACGGAGTGCTCCAGCTTCTACCCCTTGCCTTCCATACAATGCAGTAGGCACATCTATTGTTACAGCCCTCTTGAACCTTTAAAAATGCTCTCGAACGTTTTGTGGAGGCTCCACTCCAGGCAGTTGAAGTGTCATCAGAAAAAGACTCTTTTATATGTGATTTATCACTTATAATACAATCAGTTGAGTTGCTATCTTTAACGTAATGAATTATGTTTTCTTTTTCTGAGTTAGGTAATACAGAGGAAACTCCATCGATTTTTAGAAGCTCATCGGGCTGCATCTGGGCATAGCAACCAGTAACAATGATTTTTCTTGCTGCCGTGGATTGTTTTATTGCGCGGCGTACGAGCTGTCTGGACTGGTAATCACTTTTGGCAGTAACACTGCATGTATTGATCACACAAATATCTGACTGCTCACCGGGTTCTGCTTCAACCAGCCCTTCCCTCTTAAGCAGCCTTTCCATCATTAAGCTGTCATACTGGTTGACCTTACATCCTAACGTGGTTATCGAAAATTTATTTTTCACTAGTCTGTATATTTATTTAATTATTAGTAACTTAGGACTTGTCCCAAAATAACTTAACGTTTTCGCATCTCATCTTCGGGCCGTCTTTGACTGTTTCTTAATCGCAAAATCCTCAAAATAGCCCTGCTATTCCTTCGGTTTTGCTCAATCGGACCAGGCAAATCCAATTCAAAGCTGAGCGCGAAAAACGCAAGTTATTTTGTGACAAGCCCTTAGTTTTTTGCACAGGCGATAAGGTCAGACTTAACCGACTCAACAATAGAAATTAGATTTTTCTTGTTTTTATCCGGTAACGTTTTTAGTCCTTGAATACGATCCGTATAATTTTTTGTTACTGTCAGAACTTCTTCTATCATATCCAGTAGGGTTTTCTTTCTGAAACCAAGATTTTTTGTGAACTGTAATAGGGCTTCGCCCAGGTAGACTTCTCCATACCCTCCAAACGGCATAGGAGTTAACAGATTGTGAATGCTGTAAGCCCGCATAGGTGTTGGGTCATAAACAGGCGAAAAGAAAAGAGTGTTTCCCAGGCTTATGATCGAGAGGTTTTCCATGTGCATATCGCCATTCCCTGTTGCTAAGGCCAGCAAAAGACGTTTTAGAAGATACTGCTTTGCAGACTTCTTGTTTGTAACCAAATCAATGGGCGAGCGGTCGATAGCCCGTCCTATTGCATCATAACTTGTGCTGTAAGAGTTTGTTATGCTCTGATTGCCTGAAGCAAATATGGAGTATAAAGTTTCCGTAAACAGAGGATTGCAATTTTTATCACGGTCAAATCGTTCGATCACAAATGTTGGAATATCATTAATTATAGTTTTCCATCTGCGGGGAACATCAAAGCCCGCCTCTTCGTGCAAGTCCAAAGTCAGGGATTCCAGCTCGATGATGCCGGGATAACTCTTTGTCTGCTCAAATTTTAAAATTACATCCGTAATACCATGTGCTCCGATTTTGCTTGGCAATCCTATCCTACCGGTCCATCCAGTGTCAGGAATTGTCATTAGCAGTTTCGGGATAGCGCCACCAACGGTGGGTGTAACCCCGATCATCTGAATAAACCCTTCTGAATCGGCGTCAAACCATGTCAAAAACTCTTTCAAAGAGAAACCAAACTTATCCGAAATCTCAAAAAGCCTGTGCTTGCCGGGAGTGGAATACCACTCAAGAGCTTTCTCGTCGTCTCTAAATACATCCAGATGACCGATTCCTCCGTGACCTGCTATCATCAGAATTTCCCAATCCGCATCAAAGCCTCTGGAAGGAACAATGCCTTTCTTTGCCAGATAACTCAAAATGAGCTGTCGTTGAAAATTCTTTTCGCCCCTGGGTGGTATCAGGGATTGAATAGGAGGCAGTAAATCAAAAAACTCGGAACGAGGTCGAGCTATAGTTGTCTGCTGAATAATTTCAGGAGGATATATAAGTCCAACCCCTGGCAGACCGGTATTTAAAAAATCTTCACTATAGGTAAACCGACACTCGGAATCAGTCAGATATATACGTCCCATCTTTATCGGACGTGTTCCTATGCGCGTCCAAACAACTGCGTCATGGTCAGTTTTCACCAAACACGTCTCCTGCAAGATTTTTTTGAGAACAATTGAAGTCACAATTGCTTACAGGCAATCGATTTAGTTCATCTTTGTAAAAGCGCCATTTGGGCATAAACTTGGTTATTAGAGATAGAAACCTGTCATTATGGGTTCTTTCCAGCAGGTGTACCATTTCATGAACAACAATGTATTCCAAACATTCTGATGGCTTTTTAGCCAAATCCAAATTCAACCAAATTCGTTTTGCGTCCCGGTTACAGGTTCCCCATTTGGTTCTCATTTTTTTGATCCCAAACTCATTGACCTGAACATTCATTTTCTTTTCCCACTTCGCTATAAACCCAGGTAGGACCACCTTCAGATGCTCGCGATACCATTCATCTAGTATAGCTTTCATTTTCCCCCTGCTTGTTTTCGGTCTTACGTACAACTCAATTTTGCTATGTCGCAAATTAACTCTGG
>CAYWZR010000150.1:3227-5927 GCA_964462885.1 uncultured Nitrospirota bacterium | reverse complement strand
AAACTGTGTTTTTTGGTTCTAATAATACCGGAAAATTTATCGTTGAAATAAGTATGAATGATCTGTTACAAAACAAGAATCGTAGAAAATATCCATTAAAGATTCTTGAAGCAACAGTGACCCTTGTATCAGCACCTGCCCCTGTTCCCGAACCAGCCACCCTGTTGCTTTTCGGTATTGGTTTGGCAGGGCTTGTTGGAAGCAGAATCAGAAGAAAGAAAAAATAATATTTTCACGATGTAGGATTCATCCAAAGGCAGAGTCATTAATTTGATTCTGCCTTTGTTGTAATGAGCTGATCAATAAAAACTGCCGAACAATTGACTTGAAAATTAAGTTTCTTCCAGAACTCTACCCTTCAAAGAATGTTTAAATCCTTCAACAATCAAAATTGGAACTAACTTGCCTGCAAGATTATTCTCTGACTCAAAATGCACGATCTTATTCGTACGTGTTCTGCCCATGTGATGGGTTATAAAACCTTCGCCGTTAGGAGCTGAGCCTCCACCTTCAACAAGAACCTCTTGAACCGTTCCGACCAAAGCCCTGTTTTTTTGATGGCTGATTTCATCCTGAATGGACAGTATCATGTTTAGCCGCCGGCCTCTTTCCTTCTCGGGCACTTGGTCATTAAAAAGCCTAGCTCTTGTATGCGGACGCTTTGAGTATTTGAAAGCAAAAATACCGTCGTATTCAACAGTTCTGACCACTTTAATCGTCTCTTCAAAGTCGGATTCTTCTTCGCCGGGGAAGCCTACGATGATATCCGTAGTAAAAGCCATGTCAGGCACAAGTTTTCTAAGACGTTCAATTTTATCCAAATATTCGGATGTGGTATATCCCCTATTCATACGCTCAAGCACTCTGTCCGAGCCAGCCTGAACAGGCAGATGCATATGGTTGCAAAGTTTAGGCAAATTGCTGAAGCTCTCCATTAACCGATTGGAAAGATCCTTTGGATGCGACGTAACAAAGCGAATTCTCTTTATCCCATCCACAGAGTGAATATGCTCAAGAAGGGTAGGGAAATCCATTCCCTCAGAAAGACCCTTTCCGTAAGAATTCACATTTTGGCCAAGAAGTGTTATTTCACTGTAGCCTTGATCCGCAATAGACAGAACCTCATCAACAACATCCTTGACCGGTCTGCTTTGCTCCCGCCCTCGCGTGTAGGGCACTATGCAGTAAGAACAAAAATTATCGCAGCCATACATTACAGGCACCCACGCTCTGTGCCCCCCTGCTCTGATAGCCGGTACTTTTTTTAAATGATAATCCTGGTTTTCGCCAGTAGCCACAACACAAGAACTCGTTTTAGCCAGCAGTTCAGGAAGAGTCGCTATATTTTGCGGCCCTAGAATCACATCCACGTGTGGAAACCGGGATTGTATTTCACGGCCCTGCTGCTGGGCTATACAACCAGCTACCGCAATCTTCATTTCAGGCCGTAATGCCTTCACTTTTTTTAGGCGTCCCAGGTCGCTAAAAAACTTTTGATCAGCTTTATCCCGAACGCTACAAGTATTAATTACAACAAGGTCAGCACTCTCCTGGCTGGTTACGAGACGGTACCCCTCCCCTTCCAGTACTCCTGCCATTCGTTCGGAGTCATGGACATTCATCTGACATCCAAAGGTTCGGATGTGGAAGGTAGGACGCGATTTTAAATAAGTTTTTAGTTCGTTGGGCATTTTTATGATTTCTAAAGGGGATTTATAATAACCATATTTTTGGTCTAGATCTCGTTTGGAAGCAGCAATCGGACAACCTGGTTGGCAGCATTCTCATTGATTCTATCTACTATCCATCCAATTCAGGTTCTTCAAGAGTCGTTATAGATTAAGTTAGTTGTTGAACCAACTATCTTTAATTTACTTTTGCTTCGTTCCAGAGTGAATTCATTTCGGCACTCGTCATATCAGAGAGTTTCTTGCCCTCCTCGGCAGCGGCCATCTCTATATGCCTGAAGCGGTGAATAAATTTACTTATGGTACGGCGTAGCGCGTCCTCCGGATTAACTCCGACAAATCTGGATATATTCACCATCGTAAAAAGAATATCACCCAGCTCATCCTCAATCGCGCTTTCATCTTTTTTGCTGAGAACTTCTTTGAACTCGGCTACCTCATCATCAAGTTGACGAACAACATCATCCAGGCCTTCAGGAGGCTCCCAGTCAAAACCGACTCTGGCTGCACGTTCCTGAAGGCGATGGGCTCTCAAAAGGCCGGGCAATGTACGCGGTACACCATCCAGAACTGATTCGCGCTGCTTACCCTCAAGTTTTTTCTTTTCTTCCCACTGAACCAGCACCTCAGCCGAAGTCTTAAAGTCGGCATCACCAAAAACGTGAGGATGGCGGCTGATCATTTTGTCCCGAATATTACTGATCACATCATCAATATTAAATTCTCCGGTCTCATCTGCAATCTGTGCGTGAAAAACTATCTGAAAAAGAAGGTCGCCAAGTTCCTCCCGGATATCCGCAGGATCACCTTTTTCTATCGCCTCAAGCACCTCGTAGGTCTCCTCAACAAGAAAGGGCGAAAGACTTTCCCGGCTCTGCTCCCGATCCCAGGGACATCCGCCATCCGGGTCGCGAAGCTTGCGCATTATCTGAATAAGTTCTTCAAAGGGCATAATTTAATATATATAGATTAAAGAGATATAGAATAAAAAATAAAATATTTTAAAATATTT
>CAYWZR010000150.1:0-3127 GCA_964462885.1 uncultured Nitrospirota bacterium | reverse complement strand
TATTTAAAAGTATTTAAAAATACTTAAAAGTGTCTAAAAACTCTATTTATAGCGGCTTATAGCAAACCTGTGTATTTCAATATCAGTGTCAGAAGGATCTATGCCGGCCTTGCGTTTGGCTATAGCGAGTTGCTCCATTGCAGTGTCCACCCCTTCAATATCTGGAAGAAGCAGGCCGCGTAGATTACCTTTTGAGACGATCACCCCAAAGCGCTTCGGGTCAAGTCCTTCAAGGCCTGCCACTGGCTCTGAAGGCTCAAGAATGTCCACAGTATAACTGATTTCTCTGAGTTCTTCCGGCTCTACCACAGAAAAACGCGGGTCTTGTGAGCATGCGCTGATCGCATTTTCGATAACCTCATCGGCCACAGAGGATTGTTTTGGTGTAATAGTACCAATACAGCCGCGTAGTTGTCCCGACTTTTTTAGACAGACAAAAACCGCAGAAGATTTATTAAGAAACTCGTCTGAAATATTCTCCGAAACACTCACTCGTCGCTTGTATTTAACAAACTCTTCAACCGCTTTTTTTGCAAGCTCTACAAGCGGATGCATCAGTGTTCACGGTAAAGAGCGTAATCTGCAATAGCAAGCAATGAATCCTTGGCTCGAGACTGCGGGAAGCCACTCAGCATCGCCTTTGCTTCCTCCATAATCCCCTCGGCTCGAGCCAGAGATGACTCCAATGTTCCATATTTATTGAATAATCCCATGATATAGTCCAGATCAGATTCCTTAAGGGCATCCGATGCAATAATACTGCTTACACGCGAGTATTCCGAAGAATCGGCCTCGCGAAGAAGATATATAACAGGCAAGGTGATTTTCCCCTCGGCCAGGTCCTTGCCCAGGCTTTTGCCCAGTTTGTCTTCCGATGCCTTGTAGTCGAGAAGGTCGTCAGCTATCTGAAATGCGATACCCAGCTTTAATCCAAAACCTGCCAGCGCTTCTTCCTGCCATAAAGGGCCTCCCGAAAGTATCGGCCCCATACGACAGGCGGCAGATATCAATGCAGCGGTTTTTCCTCTTACTACCTGCATATAGTCTTCTTCAACAATAGATGGATCCCCTATTCTTGATAGTTGCAGTAGCTCAGCCTCGGTCATTCGGGTTGTGGCTTCTGAAAGCGTGTCCATTACTTTCTGGCTCTCGATAGAAACTGCAATTCTAAGGGCATTTGAATACATAAAATCGCCCACAAGAACTATCACCTCGTTTCCCCACACAGAATGCGCTACAGGTTTACCGCGCCTGACAACCGCATCGTCCACAATATCGTCATGAAGCAGAGATGCAGTATGAATGGTTTCTATTACGCTGCCCAACACCTTGGTCTGCTTGCCGGTATAACCGGCGATTTCAGCGCCAAGTATCACAAGAAATGGCCTCAGACGCTTGCCTCCGCGCACAAGGTATCTACCTATAGCTGGAATCTGGGGTACAGGTGAAGATAAATCACTAAGAATCTGCTCTTCTACTTCGTCCAGGTTTTGCCGATACGCATCCCAGATATCCTGAATGGTCATGCCTTTTACAATCATGATTTAGATCTCGTAGTGCTTGAACTCGTACTTACACGAATCGCTTCCAGGTTCTGATCCGGGTCTTTTAACTTCTTCAGGTCTGCCGGTAGAAAAACTCCTTTTTCCGTAAAAAAAGCAGTAACATAACGCGCTGGTGTAACATCGAAGGCTGGATTCCTCACCTTAACTCCCTCAGGAGCGATTTTACATCTGCCGAAAACGTCAGTCACCTCTTCGCTGCCTCGCTCCTCTATGGGTATCATGCCTCCGTTTTCTATCGAAAGATCAATGCTGCTAAGCGGGGCGGCCACGTAAAAGGGAATACCGTTTTCATGGGCCAGCACAGCAACCTGGTAAGTACCTATTTTATTAGCCACGTCTCCGTTTCGTACTGTTCTGTCCGTGCCTACAATTACAAGATCAACCTCTCCGTTCATCATCAGGCTACCGGCTGCAACATCAGAGATAAGAGTTACGTCTATTTTGTCCTCCATCAGTTCCCACGCCGTAAGGCGCGCGCCCTGAAGCACAGGCCGTGTTTCATCCGCAATCACCTTTATTTTTTTACCCTGCTCATGTGCCACTCTAATAGCTGCTGTTGCGGTTCCGTAGTAGCCTCCGGTAGCCAGAGAACCAGCGTTACAATGAGTTAGGATCGTATCTCCATCCCTTATAAACGATGCACCTGCCTCACCGATTGCGCGGTTAATTTCTATATCTTCCTCCAGAATCTTCTGAGATTCATCTTTAAGCAGTTTTTTAAGTGCCTCTATCGAATCATCCCTGTGCCTTTCCAGCATCTCGAACATGCGTTCCATTGCCCATTGCATATTGACCGCTGTTGGGCGGGTGGCAAGAATAAAGTCACGTGCAGGTATCAGCTTACGTATGAACTCTTCATAGCTCTCGGCAGAAATACCCGCGCCTCCCAGTGCAAGACCCATGGCTGCGGCTATTCCAATGGCCGGGGCTCCCCTGATCCAGAGCTTCTGAATGCCTTCTGCTACCTTAATATAATCAGTACAGTCAACGTAAATCACCTCAAGGGGAAGTCGGCTCTGATCAAGCATCTTTATGATACCGTTTTCCCAGTATATTGTTTTTACCATTTACTCCCCTTATTCCCCTTCTTGTTAAAAGATTTAGTATGCTGCTAATACACGGCTATAATTTTAGCACTAAGGAAGCCTTGCAGGCAATAAGCCCTGAAGAGCTTACAGATTTATAGCGGTTTGCCGAAAAAGTAATATAAGGGTAAAATTATAGTATTAATAAAAATGGGCAACGATAACACTTATATGGTAGTTCTTGTGACGGCTTCGTCTCAGGATGAAGCGTCAAATATCGGAAAGAGGCTTGTAAGTGACAGTCTTGCGGCCTGCATAAACATAATTCCTGCAATCCGTTCCATATACAAATGGCAAGGTAAAATCTGTGATGATTCGGAAGTTCTTATGATAATAAAAACTCGATCCAGTAAACTGGACCGCCTTATGGAACAGATTAAGAGTATGCATAGCTACGATCTGCCCGAAATTATAGCCCTACCCATAATCAAAGGGTGGAAACCGTACATGGCATGGCTGGAAAAAGAAACAGCCAAT
>CAYWZR010000149.1:0-5955 GCA_964462885.1 uncultured Nitrospirota bacterium | reverse complement strand
AACCAACAGGTATGGAATTACCAGCTAATGGCTTTGCTGTTGATGATAATGGTTTTATTTATGTGGTCGATTCGGCTTTTGAAAATGTTCAGATATTCACGCCAGAAGGAAAAACAGCTCTTTTCTTTGGTGGGTGGGGAGATGCCACAGTGCCGGGTGCCCTTTGGCTTCCAGCAGGCATTACAACAGATAAGACTCTACTACCTTATTTTAATTCCCTCAGCCATGATGATTTCGTACTGGAACACCTGATTTTGGTCACAAGCCAATACGGCCCACCTTACATCAATATTTACGGGTTCGGTCATGCAAAAAAAGGAAGTTCTCTGGCAAAAGGCGAGATCAATAAAGAGAAAAATTATAGCAAAAAACATGAATCAGGAGCTCCGAAAGCGTTAAAAAATAAACAGATAAAATAGCATGAGCAAAAAATATATATGGACTTTGATGACAGTATTTTTCATATCTGGAAGTATGTTGCAGGGCTGCGATCAGATGACTAAACACCGTGTTCTATCCTTTTTTTTTGATGGTGTTCCACCAGTTAAAGAGGCTTCCAAAACAGATGTTGCATCGCAGGAAGCCAAACAAACCGCTCTGAAAAAGGCCAAAACAGCCGATAAAATAAACATAGAGAGTCAAAGTCAAACAGCAGCACCTGTCATCAAGGCTCCTACAACCGTTCAGCATCCACCGTATGCCGTAAAAATGTGTTACGGATGCCATCAGACTACAAAAATAACTATTGCAGCTCCGGTTGGATTCACACTTTTGGATACAAAGCTAAAAATCTGCCTGAGATGCCATGACTATATGTCACAAGAGAATCTGGGTAAAACATTTGCGTGGGTACACGCACCGGTTCAGTTCGGGGCGTGCCTGGAATGTCATCATCCTCACGAAACCGCAAATCCATATATGCTGCAAATATGGCCGATCCAGAAACTCTGTTTTAAATGTCATAGCGAAGATCGGCTTTTAAAAACAGAAATTCATGAAGACATTGGTGATACTGCATGCACAGAGTGTCATGACCCTCATGGGAGCCAGGCCCGTTTCATGCTTAAAATAAACTAATGTTTTTTAGACTGTTTTTTAAAACTGGTTTTAAAATGGTTTTATTAGTTGTATCAACTAGTAAATCGACTACAACAACTATAGAAATGATGTAAGAGGTGCAACATAGTAAAAAGATTTACAATAGGCATTATCACCTGTTTTTATATAATTTTTTATATATTAATATTACAGGTTACTTTATCATATGCTCAAAACAAGGCCCCAATAACTCCAGTTAAGTTAACCAATATAGGAGGATTTATCGGACTTGGAGGTGAGCGGGAAGATGACTACCGCGAAAATCTGAGAACAAAAGCACCGATCAAAGAACTGGATGAAGCATTATTTGAAGAACTGGGGATTGGCATGGATGGTTATGCATATCATCCACGTTTTATCGAGTTCAGGGCAGATACAAAGTTAATATTTAAACAGGAATCTGAAACCTCTAACATGCAGTTTCAGCAGGAATTAAGAGATAAATATACCGACTATAACCTCTCAATGCTTATTTTAAAGTCTCATAAAATTTCAATGGCTCTAACAGCAAACAGAAACACCCAGGAGACCAACAGTAGTTTTTTCGAAAGTCAACGCCTCACAACCGCCCAGGAAGGAGCTTCTCTTCATTACCGACACAAACTGTTTCCTACAGACTTTGGTTATGAAACCCTGAAATCTGTTGGAGAAGGACAAGACAAAACCAAAGACAAACTTAACAGAGCATACCTGGATATTCGAAATGAAGGAAAGTTAGGCACCAGCAGCTTCAGATATGAAAACGAAAGCCGATATCAAGAAGTGGCGGATTTGAATTTGAAAACAAATCTGGTTAATTTTTCAAATAACTATCACTTTGGTGCGCAAAAGCAGCATGCAATGACAAGCTTGTACCGCTGGAGAGATCAGACAGGCACAATTCCATACAGAGACATTACTATTGGGGAGAACATCTACCTAAGACATAACAAAACACTTGATTCTTATTATCGTTACAATTATGAAAATTCCAGCCTGGCAGATAAAATCACTAAACAACATCGATACCGTGCAGGCCTGAAGCACCAGCTTTATGAAAGCCTTAGTACAGGTGCCGAAATAAAGGGAGAGAACTATCGCTTAAACTCAGGTAAAAAGAATACACTTTCTGCAGAGTTGAGTTTTAGTTACCGTAAAAAGCTTTCTTTTGGCAGACTTAGTCTGAATTACCGGACTTTGATAGAAAACACTGATGAAAATTTCTCTGAGGACAAAAGCCGCATTTTACGAGAAGAACATTTGTTCGGAGAGAATCCGGAGGGCAACGATGTAGTTCTTCTAAAACGCGACCTTGTGGATGAAACTACAATTAAGATAGAAGATGAAAACAGCCTTGAGATTACCGACCCTGTAACCGGACTTCCTATTGAAGAAGGTACCCACTATAGGCTGGAAACAATCGGAACACTTACAAAAATAAGACTACTACCTGTGTATGGAGATTTTCTCTTAGGTAATACTGTGTATATAAACTACAACTTTGAATCTACTCCTCCAATAAAATTCGAAACCCTAACTCAAACTTATGGAGGACAATTTAATATAAAAAGAAAATGGAAAATATTCTATTATGGAGGAACCTCTGATCAGTCGCTTAAAGGTGGAAACGATATCGGCAGACTTGAAGATACAAGGGATAACTCATTCGGCACTGAAGTAATATGGAAGAACTCAACAACCAGGGCTGAAAGAACTATTCATAAATCTGTTAGAAACCCTTACGACACGACAAAATATTCAGAGGTACTTATTTTCAGGTTGAGTCAATTAAAATATTTCAACCCAATATTAAACCTAAACGCCAGCTATTCTGAAACATCCACATTTGAATATATTGCCAACTCAATCGACCGAACAGTCTCTGCAAAACTATTTTTATTCCTTCCATACAGGGCCAGGTGTGACTTTGAAACGCAATACCGTAACCAAGAACTTGTGGGTGAAAAACAGGTTTCGTTCAACTTCCGTACTAACGTGCGTTGGCGCTATAGAGCTATGGATATGACTTTAACTTATGAAAATCTTAATAGAGATCAGGAGACCACCATTGGAAAGGAAAAACGTGAGCGTATCTACTTTAGAGCTCGAAGGTTTTTTGGTAATAGGAGGTAAAACAGCAAATGTTTAATTCAAAAACAGCCAGGCTTCCGTTTTTTCTGTCAATCAGACTTTTCTGCGTACTGATACTCGTAACCGTTTTTTTTGCAGGGTGTTCAGGAGCATCATCTCAGCTTCAACAAAAACAAAAAAGCACCCAGCCCATCACATGGCCGCCTCCACCGCAACAGGCTAGAATTACATTTGAAAGAGAAATTGTATTTCCGCGGGATATCTCTAAAGACACAGGTTTTTTAAGCCTGGTTAAAGAATTATTTCTAGGAAAAAATCTGCCCGTGATAGTCCGTCCCTACGGATTAGCTCTGGATAAAAAAGATAATCTTCTGATCGTTGACACAGGAGGCAGGCGAATACATATATTTCACCTGCCAGAGGGTAAATACAGGCAGATTCCTTCAAAAAAAGATAACCTGGTTCTTTTTTCCCCAATTGACGTAGACGTGGCTGACAACGGAAAGATATATGTATCCGACTCTGAGGCAAAAAAGGTTTATGTATTTAACCAGGATGGATTGCTAGAAACAACAGTTGGTAAGTTCATGAGGCCAACCGGCCTGGCCGTGAACAGTCTGCTTGCAAGGATCTACGTTGTTGATACAATGGCGCATCAGATACGAGTTTATGACAGTACGAGTGGAAAGCTTTTATTTGATTTAGGTAAACGCGGAGAAGGGCCTGGTGAATTTAATTATCCCACAAATATATGTCTGGATAGCAAAGGAAATCTGTACGTTACAGATTCCATGAATTTTCGGGTTCAAATTTTTGATCAGGACGGTGATTTTATAAGTAGTTTTGGCACGGCAGGCGACGGCCCCGGAACATTCTCTAAGCCAAGAGGTATAGGCGTGGACAGTGACGGCCACATATATGTGGCTGATGCCGAGTTTGATAATGTTCAAATATTTAACTCCGAAGGACATATTTTGCTTTATTTTGGAACTTCAGGCAGTAAGCCGGGTGAGTTCTACTTACCAGCAGGCCTTCTTGTTGACAGTAACGATCGTATCTATGTAGCTGACTCTTTCAACCAGAGGATACAGGTCTTCCAGTATCTGAAAGAAAAAACAGAAAAACAGGATGAGCAACAACCGAAAAAAGATGGAGGTGTACAAACACCATGAAAAAACAGTATAAAAACCCCATTAAACCACCAAAAAACTCATTAAATACAGCATGGCTATTTTATTTTTCCGTGCCCTTAATTCTCCTTTTTTCAGCCATACCAAGCTTATCAATGAGCGTTGTAGATTCCAAGCACAACCTTTCTGTTTCCGGCCCTGGAACTATAAAAGCTACAAGTGAAGGCGAGGTATGCATCTTCTGCCACACACCGCACAAAGCACAAGGAGTCGGCCTGTTATGGAACAAACGAAGTTCCAATACCACCTATATTCCTTATAACAGCACAACAATTCAAACAACCATTGGACAACCAACAGGATCTTCGCGCCTCTGTTTGAGTTGTCATGACGGAACTATAGCGTTAGGAGAATTGGGATCCAGACAACTTGAAGTTAATATGACACAACAATATTTGGATTCAGGCCCGGCAGCGCTCAGCAATGATCTTTCAAATGATCATCCAGTATCCTTTGTGTACGACACTTATCTTTCTGTAGTAAATCCTGAATTCAAGAATCCCTCACTACTTATAGATGAAATCAAGCTGGATAAAAACAGTGAATTACAGTGTACTTCATGTCATAGTCCCCACAATAACGACAACGGTAAGTTTCTTAGAGTAGTAAACTCATCATCGGCTCTATGTCTAACGTGTCACCAAAAAACCGGATGGTCTTCCTGCTCACATAATCTATCTACAGCCACCTGGAACGGAATAGCACCAGACCCATGGCCACATACCAATTTGACTACAGTTGGAGAAAATGCATGTGAAAACTGCCATCGTCCGCACAGTGCCGGAAGTAAAGAACGTTTGCTGAATGAATATGCAGAAGAAAACAACTGTTTTCCATGCCATAATGGAAATGTAGCCGCCCTGAATATTCAGGCTGAATTTTCGAAAGTATCTTCTCATCCTGTCTCCAACACAGCCGGAGTTCATGAGCCAAACGAAAATTTCCTGAGTGTACAGCGACACGTGGAATGTATAGATTGCCATAATCCCCACCAGGCAAACAGTTCAGAGGCAAGCGCTCCAAACGTAAAGGGAGTACAAAAGGGAGTAACCGGAGTAAACGCTCAGGGAGTTCCTATAAAAACTGCTTCTTACCAATATGAGATATGCTTCAAATGTCACGGAGACAGTGCTAATGGGACGGCACCGGTGCCAAGACAGATACGTCAACTAAACAGACGCCTTCAATTTGATTTAAGTAATCCAGCCTACCATCCTGTCGAAGGACCTGGGCGCAACCCTAACGTACCAAGCCTTCTGCCCGGATACACAACAGCCAGTATTATCTATTGCACTGACTGCCATAGCAATAACAATGGGCCTGCTACTGGTGGATCAGGTCCGGCCGGGCCGCACGGATCACAGAATCCTTATCTACTTGAAAGACGATATGTGATGGATGACTATACAAGTGAAAGCCCTGATAACTACGCTCTATGTTACAAGTGTCACGATAGAAACAGCATACTTGGCAATGAAAGTTTTGCGAAACACTACAAGCATATAGTCAGGCAAAAAGCGCCATGCGCCATCTGCCACGACCCACACGGCATCAGCAGTTCACAAGGCAATTCAACCAACAATGCACACCTGATCAA
>CAYWZR010000148.1:1692-5963 GCA_964462885.1 uncultured Nitrospirota bacterium | reverse complement strand
TACTTCCCCCTTAGTTTAAGGGGGATTGAGGGGGTTACTCGCCATGTGGTGTTATCTCATAGTTTCCCAATTCAAGTCCTCTTCCGATAAACCCGCCCATATATTCCTTATTAATTAGGTCTTAGATTCTCACTGTACCCTTTTCTTTGATAATAATATCAGTAACTTACACTCCATTTTTCTGTAACTTCCAGTTATCAACAGTCTGATTGTCATTTAAAACTTTACTTCACTGTGTTGTCAAAGATCTCTTTTACTAATACTTTTAAGGGGTTACAGCAATCACTGTAACCCATGCCTGTTTTTGCACTTTTTAAAAGCTCCGTTAACCCCTTATAAAATATAGACTTTTTAATCTTGCGTCAATCTATTGCTGCCAATTCTTTTTACCAGGCTCCCCCTACTCACATTTTCAGCCTGCCGCCGTACTGGACTGTGCTGGCATCAGGGTGATCTTCATCCATAGCAGGTGGAACAGGATCTTCGGCACTATTCAACAACTCCCTGGCATCTGACAACTCTTCTTCATTGTAGGAATAAACCAGCTCGGCGGAAAGAACATGATCCATACTTTGTATGGCTCTCATCTTTTCGAGTTCCACATCTACATTTTCACCTTCGATGGTTATAACAATCCTTCCCAGTTTGTCGTGAAAATGTACTTCGCAGAGATCTGAATTGTTCAGGGACTCTAGAACCTTATCTACATATCCCGGAGAGATTCTCACAACTATGCTTGAAATATTTCCATTTTCATTCATTTTCTAGCCTCTATTATAGCCCATCATTGAGGGTGTCGGTAAGATTCGAGCGGGATGTTCCCTCTTTATTTCTGAACCCTCCTTTAAAACTGTTTTTAACAAGAGGAGGAATTTCTGCCTGTGTAACGTGGCACTGAGTACAGTTGTAGCGGCTTCCAGAAAGCTGGCCTTTTAAATCCTTGCCTGTTCTAGGATCAGTAAGATGAGTTTTCGGAATAGCTGTGGCGTTTACATCTTTCGCAACTATAGGCATATGACACCCGATACATACATTATCTGTACTTGTGATGGGCAGCATATTTGCCGTATCATGGGGAATGACAGGGGGGCTGTTGTCAAAGGCTCTCTCTACTGTCTTTCCAGTACCCGGTCCTTCAGTAGAAAATACTCCTTCAGAAGGTTTTACTGACTCCTCATTATAAAGGGTAGACTTCCTTAGTCCGAGTTCTTCCTCAGTGTAACTTTTCTTAACCGACGGCACACATCCTACAGCCAAGGAAAGTATAAACACAGTTAACGCAGCCATTTGAATGTTAATGTTAATTTTATTGTTGAGTTTTAACATCACCCGTTCTCTCCTTTTACTAAAAAATTATTCACCAAAATTAATTGTCAAAATTAATTACTAAAGTTAATTGCCAAAGCTATTTAACCGTTTTATATCCGGTATTTTTATTATGTCTTATAAAGTTTAACTGCACACTTTTTGTAGTCTGTCTGCTTGGATATCGGGCATGTCGCATCCAGAGTGACTTTGTTTATAAAAACCTTTTCATCAAACCAGGGAACAAAAATAAGACCCCTGGGTGGCTTATTTCTTCCCTTTGAATCTACTCTTGCCTTTACCCTGCCTCTTCTTGATTCAATCCAGATCAGCTCCCCCTGCTTAAATCCACGTGAACCGGCATCTTCAGGGTTCATATAGCATAGGGCCTCCGGTACTGCACGGTAGAGCTCGGGGACCCTCATGGTCATTGTTCCGCTATGCCAATGTTCTAGCACCCTTCCTGTGCAGAGCCATACTGGATACTCCTTATCCGGAGACTCGGGCGGCTCCATATAGGGCCGGAAGAAAATCTTGGCACGGTTGGACAGATCGAATTTCTCTTTGGTCTTCGGTCCGAAGAGGTCTCCCTTGGGGAGCGCCTTGAGCGCAGGTCCGTAAAAGGCAAAATCTCCGTGATTCGCCTTTTTGGCATAAGGATCATATTCGGCGTTAAATCTCCACTCGGTCTCTTTGCCGTTTACCACCGGCCACTTCAGACCTCTAACCTTGTGATATCTATCGAATTCGGCCAGGTCGTGCATATGACCCAGGCCGAATTTACGGTACTCCTGCCAGAGATACTTCTGGACAAAAAAACCGTATCCGTTAAATCCTGCTACGTGTCTCTTGTCGCCGCCAGACTCGGTATTAAGAAAACCTTCACCAATCGGATCAGGCCACACATAGCCTTTAGCTTCTTTGTTGCCAAAGAGAACATCATAAAGAGTATCGGTTTCTTTGTAGCCCATAGCCTTTGACTTATCAAGAACGTCATTAAGTGTCACGTTATCATTAATTTTGTGCGATTTCCAGACCTCAGCCAGTGTAAAACGTTTTGCAAACTCAAGTATCTGCCAGATATCAGGCATGGCATCGCCCACTGGTGTGACCTGCTGCCGCCAGTGTTGCGTTCTTCTTTCGGCATTTCCATAGGCTCCCCATTTTTCAAAAATCATTGCGCTTGGCAGTACCAGGTCGGCCACCATTGCCGAGATTCCGGGGTAAACATCAGAAACTACGATAAAATTATCCATTTCCCTTGCAGCTTTGATCCAGTGGTTTGCATTTGCGCAGTTCTGCCAGGGATTACATACACTTACCCAGGCCCATTTGATTTTACCATCCTCCAGGTCTCTCATCATTTTAATAGTATGAGATCCGACCACTGGATTGATGGTTCCTTCCGGGACCTTCCAGATATTTTCAGAAAACTTTCTGTGTTTTGGATTTTTTACAACAAGATCAGCCGGAAGCCGGTGGGCGAATGTCCCTACCTCTCTTGCCGTTCCGCAGGCGCTTGGCTGACCGGTAAGGCTGAAGGCTCCGTTTCCGGGCTTTGCCTGTTTTCCAAGCAGGAGGTGAATCATATAGGATTGTTCATTAACCCATGTTCCACGGGTATGTTGATTCATTCCCATGGTCCAGTAGCTGACAACCTTCCTTTTCTTTTCCAGATAAAGTTCAGCCATTTTTTTGAGTTTAATCTTAAACTCTTCAATAGATTCATCAGGATTTCCCTTTGCAAGTTCAGCTACATAATCAAGGGTATAAGGATTTAGCGCCTCTTTAAACTCTTCAAAAGAGATTATCCAGTGGGCACCCGCCTTTTTGGCGTGTTTCATCTCAAGCTTATCACCCGGTTTTTTGTTTAAATAACCGAGGGCATCTGCTTCTTCCTTGCTAAGAATTTTGACAGACTGTTTTTTAGCCGTATCTAGTTCGCTCTGCCTGTACTTTGGGTGATTAACATTATCTCTCATTCCATAGCCAATATCCACGAATCCTGTGGCAAACACACAGTTTCTGTTTACAAAATCCCAGTCTATAGCATCGGGATGGTGATAGAGAATCTCACGCCCTATATAGTTCCAGATAGCAAGATCCGTATTAGGTTTAAATATTATTTCAGTATCAGCCATATTGCAGGACCTATGGGTAAAGGTTGAAAGAACAACGACTTTTACATTATCAGGATCACTAAACTTTCTGTCCATGATTCTGGACCACAGAATCGGATGCATCTCAGCCATGTTCGAGCCCCAGAGAACCATAGTATCGGTAAGTTCTATATCATCATAATTACCGCTAGGCTCGTCAATACCAAAAGTCTGGATAAAACCGCCCACCGCACTTGCCATGCAGTGCCGTGCGTTTGGATCGATGTTATTGCTTCTAAAACCGGCTTTCATAAGTTTTGTTGCAGCATAGCCTTCTTGTATGGTGTATTGACCGGATGAAAATAGACCAATACCAGTCGGCCCCAGTTCTTTGTAGTACTTCTTAAACTGTCCGGCCATTTCATCAAAGGCCCTCTCCCATGAAACAGGTTTGAATTTACCTTTTTTATCAAACTCGCCTTTGTCATTGAGACGCAGAAGGGGCTGTTTCAGCCTGTCGGCTCCGTACATAATTTTGGCGTTAAAATAACCTTTAATACAGTTAAGACCTTTGTTAACCGGAGCCATGGGATCACCCTTGCAAGCGACAATTTTATCATCCTTGGTAGCAATCATAATTCCGCAACCAGTGCCGCAGAATCTGCATACCGCTTTGTCCCATTTCCACCCTGCCTCGGTTTTTTCTGCAACAGCCAACAATTCGTCAGGAACAGCCATGCCGATTGTCGTGGCAGCTGTTACAGCAGCTGTTGTTTTAAGAAAGTCTCTTCTTGAAAGCGCCATGTCTTCTACCTCCCTACATGCATTATTAGCATCAAAGTTTTATGTTCGAACCAAATACTCATC
>CAYWZR010000148.1:0-1592 GCA_964462885.1 uncultured Nitrospirota bacterium | reverse complement strand
AAATACTCATCACTGATTTGTTAACAAACTTTTTGTAACTATTCAGGTCTTCCCCTTTGGAAAAGGGGTATTTAAGGGGGATTTTATAATTAGTAAGTTCTCTAACCCCCCTTTGCTAAAGTGGTGGGAATGAATAGCTGAGCTGAATAGTTACAAATTTTTTACATATTTATTAAATACTCATCGCTGATTTTTTTAACTAATCCGGCCAGAAGAATTAAACTGACCAGATTTGGCGCTGCCATAAGTATATTTGCAATATCGGCAAAATTCCAGACAAGTTTTAATGGTACGTATGCACCCACCACAACAAGTACAGTATAAATGATTCGATACGGCATAACAGCCCGCTCGCCAAATAAAAATTCAGCGCTTCGGTCACCATAGTACGACCACGCAATAATTGTGGAGTAGGCAAAAAATACAAGGCCAATGCCCACAATCCATGCGCCTGCTTTTCCTAATGATTGCTCAAAGGCATATGCCGATAATGCTGCACCCTGAAGGGACTCAGGTCTTCCATCTCCCCACGCTCCTACCACAATAATTACAAGAGCGGTCATCGTACATATAATTATAGTATCGATAAACGGCCCTATCATAGCGACCAACCCTTCACGTACAGGTTCTTTGGTTCGTGCCGCAGCATGTGCCATCGGAGCAGAGCCCAGACCTGATTCATTCGAAAACACGCCTCGTGCCACTCCGTACTGAAGAGCTGTTCCGATCGCTCCTCCTCCTGCTGCCGATGGATTAAGGGCTTGATCGAAAATAGTTATAAAAGCCGCAGGTATTTTATCTATATTCAACCACAAAATCAGCAGTGCTGAAATGCAGTAACCAATAGCCATAAGTGGTACAATGCGAGATGCCACTCCTGCAATTCTCTTTATGCCGCCGATAATAACAAGACCAACGGCAATTGCCATAACCACCCCAAGGACAAGTTTAAATTCCGTTAATTTCGGCATGACAAAACCCAGGCCGTCCACAACAGAATTTGCCTGAACCATGTTTCCTATACCAAATGACGCAATAAGGGTAAAAACCGCAAAGGCAGCTCCTAAACGCGGCATACCAAGGCCGTACTTCAGTGTGTACATCGGCCCGCCTGAGACCTCACCGTCAGGATGAATAATGCGGTATTTTAAAGAGAGCATGCATGATGTGTATTTGGTTGCCATACCGACCAGCGCAGTAATCCACATCCAGAAAACAGCGCCTGGCCCTCCAAAAGCTATGGCTGTGGCTACACCCGCAATATTGCCTGTGCCAATGGTTGCCGACAATGCGGCTGAAAGTGCTTGAAAGTGAGTAACTTCGCCGGGATCTCCGGCTCTGTCGTATTTTCCTGATAGTAATTGTATGGCGTGCTTAAATCCACGGAGTTGAATAAAACGGAGGCGTATGGTTAGGTATAGGCCGGTTCCAACAAGCAGCATAATCGAGGGAACACCCCACACATAACCGGCCAATTTGCCGGTAACATCTGTTAGTGATATAATCCAATTTTCCATAAGTATTACTTACTAAGGGCTTGTCCCAAAATAACTTAACGTTTTCGCATCTCATCTTCGGGCCGTCTTTGACTG
>CAYWZR010000147.1:0-6044 GCA_964462885.1 uncultured Nitrospirota bacterium | reverse complement strand
GTCTCTGTGCTACCTGGGCCAAGGCATGTATCAATTGATGTCAGTGGCAACAAGTCTGAAGGCTCACAAAAACCAGATTTCAATCCGGGCCAGATCAATTTAAAGATGGCAGACGAATACTATGATGCGGCATACGATCGCCTTATGAAACTATCTGAAAAAGTCTCCTCAAGTGGCTCCATACCCATCTTTTCATCCAGAGAGCGCAGAATCAAAATAGAAAACGAGATGTCAGAGTCGGCATACAAG
Organism: uncultured Nitrospirota bacterium; assembly: GCA_964462885.1. Classification (GTDB taxonomy): domain Bacteria; phylum Nitrospirota; class Thermodesulfovibrionia; order SZUA-242; family SZUA-242; genus JALUUO01. The sequence goes on along the minus strand of CAYWZR010000147.1, from coordinate 5,795 downwards.
GACATGGTGATTCGAACCAAAGAGTATATTGCAGCAGGTGATGTTTTTCAGGCCAACCTCTCGCAAAGAATCCGGGCTAAAATCGAAGATGTTGATCCGTGGAGAATATATCTTATACTTCGTTCAGTAAACCCCTCTCCGTTTGCAGCCTTTATGGACATGGGCGACTACCAGATCGCAAGTTCCTCACCCGAAAGACTTGTGCAAATAAACAATGGCTGGGCTGAAACACGACCCATAGCAGGCACAAGGCCCCGCGGAACAGACCCTGAAGGCGACAGAAAAATGCGTGCAGAGCTGTTGATAAACCAGAAAGAACGAGCCGAGCATATAATGCTTATAGACCTTGAGAGAAATGACCTCGGTAAAATCGCACACTACGGCTCGGTCGAGGTAAATGAACTCATGGTGACCGAAGATTACTCACATGTAATACACATCGTTTCAAACGTCCGTGGGAGAATTCTTCCGGGCAAAGACATGTTGGACATAGTCCAGGCTGTTTTTCCGGGCGGCACAATAACCGGAGTGCCAAAGGTAAGATGTATGGAGATAATCGACGAGCTGGAACCTGTGCGCAGAGGACCCTACACAGGATCAATTGGATACTTGGGATTCGACGGAAGGATGGATCTAAATATTGTTATAAGGACTTTTGTTATTAAGGACGGGTTTGCCTATGTACAAGCCGGGGCCGGAATAGTTGCCGATTCAGACCCGCTCCGCGAGCACCACGAAACGCTGAAAAAAGCAGAAGCCCTGATACGAACGCTGGAAAAACTATAAAAGCAGACGTCGGGGATCAGAGTAAAAAAAAACCTTTCACCATTCCCCATTCATCATTCACTATTCTTTAATCCGTCCCTTATTTCTTTCAGCACACTTAGCATCTCGTTATCTCTATGGCGACTTTCCTGCATATAAACTGTAAGTGTTCTTACCAAGGATGCCATCTCATTGCCAGAGGCCGCGCCAGTACCAACGCCTGTTGTGCCGGGCTTCGGAGTCCAAAGCCACTCGTCAGAAGGTTTTGTTTTTTCACCATGTCCCACGCCCTGCGACGACCCGAAGGTTTCCATATCAATCGTAGGAGGCTGAAAGCTTTCCGCACCAAATACGGCCTCAGAGCCTGGAGAGGATGAGGTAGCAGGTGGCGCTGGCCTTTGCGTCGATCTTACCGCCATTCTGGCAGGCCCTACTTTTGTCGAAATAACCTTTCCCCGGCCTATGGTGCCACCACCTTCATACATCTTCTGTCTACGAGTTACATCCTGGACAAGCAATTTTTTCATGCCATTAAAAGTATCCTGAACTCCTTCCCCTCTTACTGCAATAGCCTCGAAATAAGGAGCATTCCTCTCGTTTATGGCCTTATTCATCTCTTCTACAGACATGATATCCGGCATGTCACGCTTGTTGTACTGCAAGATCAGCAGAACCGTTTTAGGATCAAGGTTGTTAACAACAAGATTGTCCTTCATGTTTTCGTAGCTCACCAGGTTAGAGTCCAGCATCTCACGCTGGGAATCAGCCACAAACACAACAGCATCAGCGCCCTTAAGAACCAGCTTGCGGGTCGCGTCATATCTTATCTGTCCAGGCACCGTATAGAGCTGGAATTTCACCTTGAACCCTCCGACAGTGCCCAGGTCCATTGGAAGAAAATCAAAGAACAGAGTCCGGTCGGTCTCTGTAGCAAGAGAGAGAAGCTTGCTCTGCTTTGCCTGAGACAGATGTGCGTGTAGATACTGGAGGTTTGTGGTTTTACCTGACAGGCCGGGACCGTAGTAGACAACCTTAAGAGTTATTTCCTTGGATGCATAGTTAAAAAGCGCCATTAGGACCTCATCGCATAGACGGCATTTCTGTTTGAGGCTTTAGCTGCATACATTGCCTCATCTGCCAATCTCAATAGGTCTTCCCTGCTCTGAGCCGCCTCTGGATAAGAGGTCACACCAAAGCTTGCTGTAAGTTTTATCATCTGCCCCTCCTTCTTAAGAAAAACAGCCTTTTCTATCGCCTTTCTAAGGCGCTCAGCTATAATTAGAGTTGCATTCATGGAGGTTTGAGGCAGAACTATTACAAACTCATCCCCGCCATAGCGAGCTACTATATCTATCAATCTGAGATTTTTGAGCAGAATCTCGGCCACCTCAACCAATACCTTGCTACCCACCAGATGACCATGAATGTCATTTACGTTCTTGAAATGATCAAGATCCATAAAAATGGCCGAGACAACAACTCCATAACGCTGTCCCCTTTCTATCTCCGTCTCCAGGACGCTCTTAAGATACCGTAGATTGAACAGATTCGTAAGGTCGTCGGTGACAGCCATCTCTGCTGTCTTTTCATAAAGGGTCGCCTTTTCTATTGCCAGGGTCGCATGATCCACAAGCTTCATAAAAGTGTCCATCTCCAGGCTGGTAAAATGTCCTGCTCCGGTTCCGCTTACAACTTCCAGTATTCCTATAACCTTCTCTTCGCTCTTGATAGGAATAGACATTAAGCTTCTGCCTTTATAAAAAGGGGCAAGGTCAGAACTGAACACAAACCGCTTATCTTTGGAAACATCCTCCACAAACACCGGCGTAGCATGTTTTGCCACCCAGCCGGCAACACCTTCACCCATCTTAAAGCAAAACCGTTTCATGTCTTTCTTTTTGCTTTTGCCGTTTAAGCGTTTACAGACAAAATTGCCGGATTCTTCGTCGGCAAGAAAAAGAAAGCTTACCTCAGCACCTGTGATCTTCTGAGCCCTTGTGATGATAACACGCAGAATATCATCCATACCCAGCGTAGAGGCCAGAGCGTGGCCGAACTCCTGAAAGAGATTAAAGTCCCTCTTCTTGTTCTTGAGTTCCCCCTCCAGACGGTTACACTCGCTTTGGGATCTAACCATTCCTTCAAGCTGACTAATAGTATGCTGAAGTTCCAGAAAATCAAAAGGTTTGTATAGGTGGCGTGCTGTACTGCGACGGAGCCACTTGGAGACACCCTTAAACTTCCCATCGCATGAGATCACAAGCTTGGGAAGCCGTGCCGCCAGATCCATGGCCTCTTTTACTGAGCTTTCCGCAGTAGATAGAGATTTATCCAGAACAAGCATATCGTAATCAACTCGTTTAAGATTCGAAATGGCTCTTTGAGCCGTAGGCACAACATCAACCTGATAGCCAATCCCTTCAAGTTTTTCCAAGTATCCGTCCAGGAGCCCGGTTTTGTTTTCTATTGCCAGAATTCTAGGCATTGCAAGTAATTATCAATACAGAATCTTTAGTCAGAAGCTATAAAAAGTAACGAACTCAGCCTGAAATCCCTGACTCTACATCTTACTACTTCGACATTTTTTTATTTTTTTTTAAATTATACTTTTAATTACTTTTTAATTACTTTTTAATTATTTCCCATTCTATTACTTTTACTTCAGGCATTTACACCGCAACATTTTTTATACTTCTTGCCACTTCCACAAGGGCAAGGACTGTTCCTCCCGACTTTGTTCCCACGACGTACAGGCCCAGCAGGCGCTTCGCCGGCAGCGCCCTTATTATACAGAACATTACGGGGTCTGACCACCTGTTTTTTTACCTCTTCTTCACGGGCGACCTGCACTCTGAAAAGTTTATTTAGCGACTCGGATGTAATGCGCTCATCCAACTGAGCAAACATTTCAAAGGCATCCTTTTTATACTCCACAACAGGGTCACGCTGACCGTAACCTCGAAGTCCAATACCTTCCTTCAGATGATCAATGCCAAGTAGATGATCCTTCCATTGCGCATCAATAACCTGAAGCATTATCATCTTCTCCAGGTAACGCATGGTCTCAGGACCGATCTCGGCTTCTTTCTGCTCGTAAACTGAGTTAATAGACTCTAATACACTATCTTCAAGAGATTTAAGGTCCGAGACTTCAGGTTCCATTTCCATATGCACAGCAAATTGTCCATAAAGAGCATCCTTCAACCCTTTAATGTCCCAGTCCTCTGCGTGCTTGCCCTCAGGGCAGTAGATGGAAATAATATCAAGAGCAACCGTCTCGGTCATCTCCAGCACCCGTTCTTTCAAATCTTCGCCCTTAAGAATATCCCGCCTGTAGCTGTAAATCTCGCTCCGCTGCTTGTTCATAACATCATCATATTCAAGCAGGTTTTTACGAGCATCAAAATGATGCTCCTCCACCTTCTTTTGAGCGTTTTCTATGGCGCGGCTAACCATGCGGTGTTCAATGGGAACAGAATCATCCATTCCGAGCTTATCCATCATACCGGAAATCCGATCGGAGCCGAATATTCGCATAAGGTCATCCTCAAGCGAAAGATAGAATCTGGACGAGCCAGGATCCCCCTGCCGTCCGGAACGACCGCGAAGCTGGTTATCTATCCTTCGTGATTCATGACGTTCGGTACCTATTATATGTAGCCCCCCGGCAGAGAGCACTTCCTGTTTTTCAGCAGCGCACAGTTTTTCAGCCTTAGCCAGGGCAGCGGCTTTTTGCTGGTCATCTGGATCTTCCTTGCCTTTTAAAAAATCCTTTGCAATGCCCTGCGGATTTCCGCCAAGGACTATGTCTGTACCACGACCCGCCATGTTGGTTGCGATTGTAATCGCTCCTTTCCGGCCCGCCTGCATAACAATCTCGGCCTCGCGCTCGTGATGCTTAGCGTTAAGCACAGCATGTGAGATCTTCTCAGATTTCAACATTTTGCTCAAAAGTTCCGAGTTTTCGATAGATATAGTACCCACCAGAACCGGCTGGCCGCGCTTGTGGCAATCCTTGATCTCCTGGATCGATGCCTCAAACTTGCCCTTTTGCGACCGATAGATCATATCAGGATAATCCTTACGTATCATTGGCAGATGAGTAGGAATAACCATGACATCGAGATTATAAATCTTCTCAAACTCAGCAGCTTCTGTTGAAGCTGTCCCGGTCATTCCAGACAGTTTATTAAACATGCGGAAGTAGTTCTGAAAGGTGATAGTCGCAAGCGTCTGGTTTTCGCTGGCTATTTTTACTCCCTCTTTGGCCTCTATCGCCTGGTGAAGTCCGTCGGACCAACGTCTGCCCGGCATCAGACGACCGGTAAATTCGTCAACAATCAATACCTCGCCGTCCTTGATTACGTAATCCACATCACGCTTATACATCACATGCGCGATTAGGCCCTTAACCACATAATGCACATAATCAATATTTGCAGGATCGTAAAGGTTTTCCAACCCGAGCATCCGCTCGCACTTTGCAACTCCTTCTTCCGTAAGAGCCGCGGTTTTGCTTTTTTCTTCTACCGTGTAGTCCTCTTCGGCTTTAAGACCCGGGATGATTTTGTCTACCTCGTAGTACTTGCCCGTAGACTCTTCGGACGGGCCTGAAATTATAAGCGGAGTTCTGGCCTCGTCCACAAGAATGCTGTCAACTTCATCCACAATAGCGTAGTTCAGCTCCCTCTGGACATAGTCGGCCAGATCGTACTTCATGTTATCGCGCAGGAAGTCGAAGCCGAACTCATTATTTGTACCATAAGTAATATCAGCACGGTAGGCGGCCTGTCTCTGCCTGTCATCAAGTCCGTGGACTACAACATCTGTGCTTAAGCCCAGAAATCCGTAGAGTTCTCCCATCCAGGCCGAGTCACGCTGCGCCAGGTAATCGTTCACAGTTATGACATGCACTCCGCGTTCTTCAAGAGCGTTCAGATAAACAGGGAGGGTGGCCACCAGGGTTTTACCTTCACCGGTCTTCATCTCGGTAATTTTGCCCTGATGAAGCACTATTCCACCTATCAACT
>CAYWZR010000146.1:0-6090 GCA_964462885.1 uncultured Nitrospirota bacterium | reverse complement strand
AGCCTGCGGGAATGACAGCTATGGATATCGGCTCTTCAACCGGAGGGTTTACCGATTGTCTGCTTAAGCGCGGTGCGGTTCGTGTTATTGCGGTGGATGTAGGATATGGCCAGTTGGATTGGTCTCTTAGAGAGGATTCCAGAGTTACTGTTTTGGAGAAAACCAATATACGATATCTGAAGCGAGAAGCTGTTCAAGAGCCGATTGATCTCGTGGTTATAGATGTTTCCTTCATATCTCTTCGGCTTGTTATTCCAAGAGCTCTTGATTTTTTTTCTAATACAGGTAAGCTAATAGCTCTGATTAAGCCCCAGTTCGAGGTCGGAAAAGGAGAGGTTGGAAAAGGCGGCGTGGTGCGCGATCCCCAAAAACACGAGATGGTGGTTACAGAAATCAGAGAGTTTGCCGAAAACCTTGGACTTTTGTCACACGGTATAATATGTTCACCCATCTCCGGTGCAAAGGGTAATGTAGAATTCCTTGTTTATTTTACAAAAGAAACGATATGACAGAAACGCCTAAACAGATAAGCCTTGATTTTGCTTCCATCTCAGAGGGTACGTTGGATATTATCCTTTGGGAAGGCGCTGTGGATCCAGAGTTTTTCTCGAACGTATTTTCAGCAAACAAAAATAAACCAGAGATTCTAAAGCTGCTGCTTAATCATCACAGCACACCAGAGGATATCAGGCTGGAGGCAAGCGGAATTCTGAACCTTCCGGTTCCTACACAGACCGATCTTCAGGTAGCCAAAGAGGAAAAAGAGGCTAAGCCGCCCGAGGAGAAAAAACAGACTCTACTTCAGTGCATACAAAACATGAATGTGGGTGAGCGCATTCATCTTGCACTTAGAGGTAACAGAGAGGTTAGGTCGCTGCTCTTAAAGGACTCAAACAAGGAAGTCCTGAGAATGGTAATGGTGAACCCTAAGTTTACGGAAATCGAAGTGGAGCTTATTGCGATGAACCGGAACACTCCTGAAGAGTTGCTCAGGATTATATCTAAAAACCGGGACTGGATGAAAAACTACTCCATCTTATTTGCGCTGGTTACAAACCCAAAAACACCTCCTGGAGTTTCAGTAAGTTTTGTAAATCGAATCAAAAAAAAGGACCTTGGCCGTCTTGAAAAAAACAAGAACGTTCCGGAACTCGTTCGTGGAGCCGTCAAGCGTATTCTCAGCAAAAAGAAGCACTAATCGGTAAGGCACGTGGCAAGACGTGAGACGTAAAGAAAAAAGTAAAGCGAAAAGAAAAGAAAAAAGATTCGACCTAAGAGGCATCTCTCCAGGCATGGCGATTCGTTCCACAATCAAGAAGGGGATGGATTACCTTGAATCATCTTCTACGGAAACACCGTTTCTTCTTCTGGATAGTGATAAAATCGAACAGAAGGCAAGGTTGATCGGTAAAAATATTCGTGGAGCAGAAGTTTTTTATGCTGTTAAGGCAAACCCACACCCGGATGTACTTGACCTTATTAATAAATTAGGACTTGGCTTTGAAGTAGCCTCTGAAGGAGAGCTTCGTCTGCTTCTGAATCTTGGAGTTTCTTCCAACCGTATAATATCCAGTAATCCGATCAAAACCAGCTTGTTTCTTCGAGAATCTGCTCGTGCTGGTGTTAGTTATTTCGCATTTGATACCCGGGATGAAGTTGATAAAATGGCCTCACTCTGTTCCGATGCCAATGTCTATGTACGCCTCTCTGTGTCTAATGAAGGAAGTCAGTGGCCGTTAAGTAAAAAATTTGGTGTGGAGTTGGAAGAGGCTTTGGACCTTTTGCTTTATGCCCGAGATGCCGGTCTTTCACCAGTCGGGGTGACTTTTCATGTGGGATCGCAGTGCGCCAACCCCTACAATTGGGATGCGGCCTTGGATAAAACTGCCCGTTTATGGGAGATGGCGGCAAAGGTCGGTCTCAGTCTCTGTTTGTTGAATGTCGGGGGAGGGTATCCCATTCATTACACCAAAGATGTTGTGGAAATAGAAACAATAGAACGTAGGATAGACCAGAGGGTTAGAAGCATCTTTCCGCCGGAAACCAGGTTACTGCTTGAGCCGGGCCGGGCAGTTGTGGGCGACGCCGGCCTTTTTGTTACATCGGTGATAGGCAAGGCAAATCGAATAAGTGAAAACTGGATGTACCTTGACGTGGGTGTCTTTAACGGTATGATGGAGAGTGTGGGAGGAATCAAATATAGCTATCTCCCGGAAAGCACAGGCACCTTACACAAATGGACTCTTGCAGGACCAAGCTGCGATAGTTTTGATGTGATCGATCACGAGGTCGAGCTACCAGAACCAGATCTTGGCGATCACCTGATAATACTCGGCTGTGGTGCCTACACCACTTGCTACGCATCTAAGTTCAATGGCTTTTCGGTTCCAAAGACTATTCTTATATAATTCTTCATGCAATCTATAAAAATCCTCATTGAGCTATGATTTGGAGAGCTGTATCAAGCCCGAAATATCAGAACCCAATGTTCAAGTCAAGTCGAAACCTGTTGCCATCTTCTTTGGAATTTGCAGAGGCGCTTTCAGGTGTAATTCCATTAACGAGGTACAAGCGTGCAACTAAGTTGAACTTTGGCCCGAACGCATAGGCTGCTCTGAACTCGTGTCCTTTAAAATTACTGGATTTAGTTTGGGTGCTCGAACCCCAGCGCAGCCAGTCATCCTGGGCAAAATATGGAACCACTGCGTATTTTTCTATATGGGCATAATAGTAACCAAGTAGCCAGTTGCCTTTGCTTTTCAAGCCTCCGTATTTTACAGAAAAGACGTAGCCGGTTGTTTCGTTTCTGTTAAACATTGAAGTAGAATAATTTGCTGTGTTTCTCATGTAATCTATGCCCAGTATTAAAGGTTTAGGTAAGTTTTTTATCACGCTTTTAAAACTCAAGACCCAAATGCGGTAGTCAAGATTTAAAAGAGCAGGATTATCCTCAGCAGGGTTGTCATTAAAGTCAAAGTAGCCTGCTGAGGCATTAATGCCTACTCTTGAAAGCTTCCACGTTCCGACCGCTTGTCCGGCTAATAGACGTGTTTTTTTGTTGAACCTATTGCTTGCCCCAGAGTCACTCAAAATAAAGGCGCCGGTGTTTATGTCCAACCGGCCTGATGAGCCCAGTTCCAACCGATAGGAGACCGCTACTCCTTCCGGTGTTACATCATTATCCCAGAACAGCTCATTTTGCTTCCAAAAAGGAAATGAATTTTTTCCGCCCCAAACCTGCACATTGGCAATATTGGCACGAATATAGAGCTTGTCTATGTTGAACTTTTTTGGTTTGGAGTCATCTCCAAGGGTTACGTGTGGAGACTGTTGCGATTCAGGCGAACCTGTCCGAAGTCGACCGCCAAATAAAACAATGTCGTTGTATTTGTAGTCAAAACCGAACCGAAGCCTCCCTCGCATACGGTCACGATCGTCTCTCTCTGTTCCGTCCGACTTGGTGGAATCCCAGTCACTCTCCAGACGCAGACGCACATCTCCGTAGAGTTTTAGCCTGTCGTCTTGTATGTTGGTGTCTGTGTATGCTGGAGTGGATAATACAAAAACACTTATTACTGCAAGCAACATAAACAGAATTCCTTTAATAGTGCTTCTCATAATGTTTTTTATCATCTTTTTTATAATCTTTTTCATCTCGACATAGTCCTCGCTTTTATTGCTAGTTACCTTCTCAACATAAGTGTAGTTGAAAGGGTTTGAAAGGGTTTGAATAAGTTTGTTAAAGTAATAACCCTATTCGATAAATTAATGTATCGGCAGGTGGAGGAAAAAATGAAGAGACTTTTTTTACTCTTTTTCATGCCTATAGCAATATTCCTGGGTGTGGCACCAACGGCATCTGCGATCAGTTTTGATGTCCAGGGTATGAGATTAGGAATAAATGGGTATATCGACCTGGAATATACTTATATGGGGAAGATGCCTATAGAGGATACAGGAACCTTTACAGCCATAGATGAACAATCTTATCTGGATCAGAACCATATGAACCTGTTACTTGATGCAGAAAAAGAAAATTTTCGTGCGCATATGAATATAGAGTCTACTCATGCCTATACCACGGAGGAAGGGGGCAAAGGTGGTTTTAAAATTGAAGATGCTTATGGTGAGTATACCTTTAATGATTTATTTAAGGTAAGAGCAGGGTATTTTCTTATGCCCTTTGGTATCTACAACGAGGTCCATTACATTGCTTCTCTTTTTGCTACTGTTGTTCTGCCGCAGATGTATCACCCTTCTGAAATATACAAAGAAGATCCGCTTATAGACGGAGCTGCCAACTTGATGGCTTCAGGGGTATATCTGGGGGGAAAGGCAGAGCTTGATTACAGCTTGTATATAGGGAACGGACAAAGGGAACAAGATGGTATGGATAAGAACAAGGATAAGTTGCTTGGAGGTAGGCTTAAGTTAACAGTTTTGGAAGATAGTTTGAAGGTTGGTGTGTCTTATCGTACTGTTGATAACTCGGATTATAGAGGAAGGAACAATCTTTATGGAGCTGATCTGGACATTACATTTTTCGAGAGACTAAACCTTCTGTCCGAATATGCACTTAGTAATTATGAGTATCGCAACAGTAAGTACTCGTATTATGTCAGATTAGTCTGCATTTGTAAGAACTTCTCCCCCTTTCTAGCGTATGATTACTTCAAAGATGAAGACAATATTATTTATAAAAAGGGCGTAACTAAGTGGTCTGTTGGGACTGGTTATGATTTTACCGATAATATTATTTTAAAAGGTGAATACGATTATCACGTACTATCTGAGCCAGAGGGTCTGTCTTTTCCAAGTGGCACCGATAAAACTCACATGTTTCGTGCATCGGTATCATTTGTATTTTAAATAGGAGGGTTGAATATGAATTTAAGACGAGTTATAGCATTAAGTATTGCCCTTCTATTAATAACTGTTGTTGAGGTGTCGTCTTTTTCAGGAAAAATTGCAGAAAAAACTTCAGAAAAAACTGGAGAGGACTCTAGAGAAATATTTGCAGAAAATTTTTCAGAAATAGCAGTTATAGTTAACTCTAAAAACCATGTATCATCTATAAGCAGTAAGGATCTTGAAAATATTTATAAACTTAAAAAAACTACCTGGCCCACAGGGGAAAAAATAGAGGCAATTAATCTGGTAAAACAACATTTCATAAGGAAAAAATTTTCAGACATTATTTTAAATAAAAATTCCTCTCAGATGGATAAATTTTACTTGAAACAGGCGCTTTCCGGTAAAGGGCAGCCACCAAGGGTTCTGAGCTTTTCCGGCGATGTGAAAGATTTTGTCAGGTACCACAAAAACGCTATTGGCTATATCGATAAAAAAGATCTGGATGATTCTGTAAAGATATTGTTTATTGAAGGTCTAAATAACTAAAAATAAATAACTAATGTGTGACTTTACTATATTCTATATTCAAGTTTGGAATTTTTTAGCAGGATGGAAAAATGGGTAAAATAAGTGTTCTGGAAAGGCCTGTATGGGTTTTTATACTGGTTTTGATTTTGTTTGCTGCTCCCATGGGGTACTCTGTATTCAGCGCACATCAGATACAGTCATATTCAAGCAATCTACAGGATAAAATCTATCCGGCTCTTAATCTAACAAGTAAAATTATTGATTCTATGCACAAGACAAGAGAACATTTATTGACGGCTGTTTCCGAGTCTGATGAAGACTTTATTGCTCAGGGAGTATTGACTGCGGAAAGATTCAGGAAAAACCTGTATCTCCTGCAACTTATTACACAGGACGAGGAGCTTGAAACAATAGGACAGTTGTTCGAACATTATATGGAAAAATCAACTCTGGCAGCGCAGATGTCCGTAAACGGCAATTCACTGGAAGAGATGAGGGATACTATCGTGTTTTTAAACAATACTGCCAGTAAGTTGAACGAACTGATGGATCAAAGCTATAAAGAAACTTATAAAACGTTTGCGTTTAACGTCCAGGAAATAAATCGTCTTTCCAATAGATTTATTTATGTGATTTTGGTTACATTTGTTATAACCTCTTTTATCATCGGGATAGTGTTGGGTAAACATATCATCTATTGATATATCT
>CAYWZR010000145.1:0-6125 GCA_964462885.1 uncultured Nitrospirota bacterium | reverse complement strand
CCTCGTAAGGAGCAATGGGGGCACAGATGGCTATACCTCCGTTTTTGGTGATTTCGCTGGCAACAAATCCTATACGGATAATGTTCAGATTGCGGTGCTCCTGTGAGAAGCTTAGTTCGCTTGAAAGGTTTCTCCGAACGATATCACCATCCAGTAGAGTAACCGGTCTACCTCTCATCTCCATAAATTTGACCACCAGCACTTTGGCCAGGGTGGATTTCCCGGAACCCGAAAGCCCTGTCATAAAAATCGTAAATCCCTGCTGTGTTCTTGAAGGATAGGCGCGCCTAAGCTCTTCAAGCACCTCGGGATAAGAAAACCATTCAGGAATATCCAGAGCATTTTCCAGTCTGCGTTTAAGCTCAGTAGCCGAAATATGCTTTACACTCATACCGGGCGGTACTTCGTCTTTTGCAATATACTGCGCCTTGTCATCCACGTACACCATTTCTTTTAGAGGAATCATTTTTATGCCTATTTCTTCCTCGAATTCACGCACAAGTTCCTGAGCCTTGTGACGAGGGTAAAACCTCTGCTCCGAGTCATCGTCTTCAAAGGGGTCCCCATGATCCACTTCAACCATGAAATGGGTACACCCGTAATTTTTTCTGATAACTGCCTGCCACAAAGCTTCTCTTGGTCCGGCTGACCGTGCAATCAGAGGTATAAGCCCAAGCATAACCATGTTCCCAGAGATTTTTTTAACAAACTCCTTATAGCAGCAGATACGCGTAAAATGCTCGAGATCTCCAGGATGTCTGAGTTCAACCGCTGGATGAAAAATGATATGAGCACCGGCTTCGCGAGCCGCTGTCATGGCCATTTCCTTGTGTGCCTTGTGGAGGTATTTATTTGTGTGATATGCGATCACATTTCTCCATCCGCTTTCTGAAAACCGCCTGTGTGTTTCAGCCGGAGCAAGTCTCAGTTCTCTGAAATCATAATGTATGGGAAGGTGAAGCCCTTCCAGGTCTCCTCCGACATACCAGGAATCTGTTTCTTCGTAATGTTTTTGTACTCCGGGATGTTTCTCCGAATTTTCCGAATTGTCTGTGCCATAAACACATCTGGCTTCACGCTGCTTGTCCGGCTTCCATATGTCCCCGACCTTAAGCACTGCAAGCATGAAACCTTCCTGGTCACGCAATGCCAGACTCTGCCCTTTTTTAAGCCCTTCAGCCGTTTTTTCATCAACATCAAGGCATACAGGAATAGGCCAGATAGAGCCGTTGCTAAGGCGCATGTTATTCAGAACAGACTCGTAATCATCCTTGTTTAAATAACCGGTCAACGGATAAAACGCTCGGTTCAAAAGCAGTTCCAGATCGCAGAGCTGCCTGGAGTTTAGATTTACCGATTGGTAGCTAAGTGCTTCTTTTGTCAGACTTTCGATTCTTCTGAAATGTACTAGAAGGTTTTCGGCATATTCGTTCATTGTTACCTCGCTTTAGAGTGAAGTGTGAATGGTAAATGCGTGAATGGTAAAGAAAGTTTTTTCTTTTGTCTATCTTAACTGTCCAGTGTTTGTCTTACAAGTAGTGCCAGTTCATCCGGCATAAAAGGCTTTTGAAGAAACGCTTTTGCTCCTCTATCCAGAAGAGCCTGAGCATCTTCGTCAAGTTCATAGCCACTGCAGATAATAAACTTCATCCCGGGACGAACTCTTTCAAGCTCCGAAAATGTTTCGGTTCCGCTCATCTCGGGCATAGCCATATCAAGAAGTACCAGATCTATCTCCCCATGGTAGTTTGAGATGAGTTTTAAAGCCTCATTGCCGCCTTCAACAGGCATAACTTTGTAGCCTAGTTTCTCAAGGACCATCTTGCTTACAGATCTGACCAACTCTTCATCATCAACAACCAGAACAGTTTCGGTTCCTGTGTAAGACATGGCCTCGACGGTCTTGTCAACGTAAGCTTTTTCGACCGCAACCGGAAGGTATATTCTAAAGGTTGTACCTTTACCCTCCATGCTAGAGACGGCAATATGTCCGCTATGGTTTTTTACAATACCGTACACTGCTGACATACCAAGGCCACGGCCTTGCATTTTTGTGGTAAAAAACGGCTCAAACACCTTTGCGCGAACTTCGGGCTTCATGCCTACGCCAGTATCACTTACTGTCAGACATATGTGCCGACCAGGTTTCAACCCAGGGTGTCTTTCTGCAAAACGACTGTCAAGCTCTACATTTTGTGTGCTGATTGTCAGACATCCCTCATGTCCCATAGATTCCACGGCATTGATGCAGAGATTCATAATAACTTGCTGCATCTGTGTAGGATCCGCCTTTATATGCCAGAGATTTTCCTCCATAGTTCTTTCAATTTTGATACCTGGCTGAAATACATGGTTCTGCAAGTCTAGAGTTTCAACAATTGTATCATTCAGAGACATGACTTTAGGCTGGTACTTACCGCCCCTTGCGTATGCCAGAAGCTGCTGGGCCAAATCTCCGGCCCTTCTGGCCGAGGTGGAGATGGTATCAAGCATTCTGCTTTTACCGGGATCTCCAGAAAGGCTCTTCTTCAAAAGCTCGGCATAGCCCAGGACTCCTGTCATCAAGTTATTGAAGTCGTGGGCTATGCCGCCTGCCATGGTCGCAATAGACTGCATTTTCTGAGATTGAAAAAGCTTGAGTTCTACCTTCTTCTGCTCAGTGATATCTCGTACAAGAGACTCATAAGACAAAAGTTTTCCATGCCGGTTAAAGTGCATGAGGGGATGATTGACAACGTACCGAGTTTCGCCGTTTTTATGCCGTATGCGGTATTCAATAGAGCTACCCTTTACACCGGAGATGAGCTGTTCAAAATATTCCAGAACAGAATCTCGGTCCTCGGGGTGTACTATATCCAGCCAAAGGGACGCAGTTGCAGCAAACTCCTTGTTTGAATAACCTGTCACAACCACGCATGCAGGGCTATGACTGATTTCAGCAGCGCGTCCGTTTTCGACTTTCACAGTATATGTGTAATCGGCAACTACCGCAGTGATACGTCTGTAACGCTGCTCGCTTCGACGTAACGCCGATTCAAACATTTCCCGATCTGTCAGTCCTTTACTCAATCTGTGAGCGCCAATACCTATAAATGCGAGCACTATCACCCACAGCAGGCCATGAGTGATATAAGAGTTTATGCAGAGCTGACTTGTCAGGCTTGCTCGATCTGAAAGCGGTAAGTTTATACTTACGCCTCCGCGCATGTCTCCAATCGAATATCCCTGCTGTTCGTGGCATTTAATACACCTTTCTTCAGCCTTAACAGGGCGCATAAGGCGAAGGTATGGTTTGCCGTCCATCTCTATAAATTCACGCACTTCACCAACGCCGCTCTTAAAAGACTCAAGCGCCTGTTTTTCCCACTCATCCGGAGCGTTGGCCGGTCGGACCGTCTTAAGGCTGGTGATATGCCCGAACACCCCCAGGAGGTTTGCGTATTTTTCATTTATCTGCCGAAGAATGTACGCATGGCTGAGCATGGTCAGTTTCTTCCCAGACGTTGTTGTAACATCCCTGTCCGAACGGAAAGACAGGTAGGGATTTGGAGGAGTGGAATCAGCTGAAGCATAAAGACCTGTCTGCGATGTAACCCAGAGACGAAAAGCATTATCCTGGTTTAAGTAAGCCACGGCTTCGTTATAGGCTGATTCCTTGAAGTTCTCTGTATGGCGATAAATGTTCCAGACCAGCGATCCAATAACCGCAAGTGTCCAAACCAGAGCCAGAAGCAGGGCATAACGCCTGACTGGTCGATAGGGTAAAAAATAGCGTTTATCCGACATTTAACCCATTTAATTTTTTAGATTTATAAATAATTTCTCCATCCTTCTGAGCATAAAACCTGAGTAATTCAGTAATTTTTGATCCACAAATAAAACTCCTTTGTCTTTGTAATGAGTCTATCATAATTCGTCATTTAATCAATGGCTCTGGATGCCAGATGCCGGATGCCAGATTAAATCCAAACGACAAATTTTCCTGACTTATGTTGTTTTAACTCCTAAGCTAAGTTCTTGCATTATTTAAAAAAACTATATATTTAGCCGATAAGTATATAAGTATAGACTGGATAACGATGTATTTTCTACGCTTCTCTGGCATATAAAAGTAAATTTTTTAAGGAGAAACAAAAAGTTATGACACGTCTTAGTACTTTGATCGCATTTTTCGTCTTCTGCTATATCATCACCGCAGGACAGGCCCGGGCTGATCAGAAAGGGCATATCGAATTGAAGATGGTGGTTGAGCAAGAAGTCACAGTAGCCAATGAGTATGGCGAGAAAACGGTTGAACGAACCGGGGCCAAACTGGTGCTGCCAGGAGATGAGGTGATTTACACCATCACCTACCGCAATATTGGTGAAAAAGAGGCCACTGATGTGGTTATCAGCAATCCCATCCCGGAACATATGATATACATAGCCGGTACCGCTCTTGGTGACGGCACGGATATCATTTATTCAGTTGATGGTTCACACTTTGGTACTGCTGATAAGTTGAAAGTTGAACTACCTTTGCCGGACGGCGGTGAACGTCCGGCAACTGCACAGGATTACAGCCATATTCGCTGGATTCTTAAAATGCCGGTAGCGCCAGGCAAAACAGGGGGGTGAGCTATCGTGCTAGGTTGGAATAAACTTGATCAACAGGAATCAGGTATGTTCGAACCTGCCGCCAATCCCTTCCATTAACGTCGGTATCAAGCACTCACCTTCGGATAAAATAAACCTGTTGTTAAACGGAGAACCGGTCAACAAAGTAAATTTTGAATATACCGTTAAGAACAAGGCAGATTCTGTAGCATTTAGTCTCTGGCGCGGTATTGACCTGGTCGAAGGCGACAACCAAATGGAGGTTGTCACTACAGATGCTGACGGGCGTGAATCCGGTCGTCTTAAGCGCATGTTCCATTACTCCGGCCCGCCTGTACGAGCAAAACTGTTGGAACCACAGTCCGTACTTGTAGCCGACGGTCTGACAAAACCGGTTATTGCAGTGCAGCTATTCGATCGTTACGGCTACCCTGCCAGAGAG
The DNA here is from genome assembly GCA_964462885.1 of uncultured Nitrospirota bacterium. Lineage (GTDB taxonomy): Bacteria > Nitrospirota > Thermodesulfovibrionia > SZUA-242 > SZUA-242 > JALUUO01. Next base: position 1,087 of record CAYWZR010000145.1, on the reverse strand, counting down.
GGAAGCGGAGGAGAATTTGACGTCAATCCGCCCTACCAGTCACAGAGTCTTTCCCTCTACAAATCAGCTGTCATGCCTGGCGCTCCCGAAGAAAAACTCCGCTACACTATCGGCAAAGACGGAGTCGCCCTTATTACACTACAGCCAACCACAGAGGTCGGTGATGTCGAAATTAGCATCCGATTTATTACTGGAGATTACGAAATTATCGCACCTCTTAAGCCCGTGACTCGCGACTGGATAATCGTAGGCTTTGCAGAAGGCACGGCAGGATACAACACATTAAGTGGCAACACCGAACCACTGGCAGGAAATGCGGCCGAAGATAAAATTTATCAAGACGGCCAAACAGCCTTTTATGCCAAGGGCCGGATAAAAGGCAAGTGGCTGTTAACCATAGCCTATGACAATAAGAAAAAAACCGGTAACAGCCTGTACCAGACCATCGACCCCGGCACTTACTATACTCTCTACGGTGACAACTCTACACAAAGATACGATGCCTCAAGCAGCAGAAAACTCTACCTGAAAATCGAGAGAGAAAAGTTTTTTGCCTTGTTTGGAGATTACGATACCGGCCTGACAATAACCGAGCTTGCCAGATACAGCCGCAGCCTTACCGGCGTTAAATCCAGGTACAGGGATGACCGTTACGAGCTTGTAATGTTTGCCAGTGAATCAAACCAGGCATTTGTAAAAGACGAGATCCAAGGTGAAGGGCTAACAGGGCTTTATCAGCTTTCGCGTAAAAACATAGTGATGAACTCGGAAAAAGTCACCATTCAGGTTCGTGACCGCTTTCGCAGCGAGGTGATAGTCTCTGAGCGCAAAATGACTCGCCACAGCGAGTATAACATTGATTACGAAAACGGTTCCCTGACCTTCAGAAAACCGGTATTTAGCAGAGACAGTGATTTAAATCCTATATTTATTGTGGTGGACTACGAGTCCTACGATGCAAATGACCGAACCCTAACCTACGGAGGTCGCGCTCAGATAAAGATAGGCGAGCAATTGAAAGTTGGATTCACACATGTAAACGAGGGGCGCATTGGCGGAGAAGGTAAACTTACTGGGGTCGATGCAG
>CAYWZR010000144.1:0-6142 GCA_964462885.1 uncultured Nitrospirota bacterium | reverse complement strand
GCCTTTCTGCGGCTGATCCTGGCTGACGGTGTGGCAGGCGGCGAGGGATTTGACGCTGACATCGAAAGCTGGGATCTCCGTTAGTAGAAGCCTGTTGCAACGCTGTAAACTCCCATGTTCAGGCATGGAGGCCGTCACGGCTAAGGGTTTCAGTCTTCTTGAGATTATCGTTGTAATGTTCATAATCTCTGTTGTTATGATGGCGGCAATGCCTGATTTTCTGGCGCTATCAGATGAACCGCTTAAGCGCGAGGCGATGAGATTGGCGTCTCTCATTCGGTATGAAAACGACCAGGCTGTCACTCGCAAGGAGACACATACAATTAGGTTTGACCTGGAGCGCTCGGCATGGACTGTTATCGTTGCAGACGGAAAACCCAACAGATCAGGACGACTCAATCATAATGTGCGTTTTTTGGATATTGTTACTCCCAGCCGCGGTAAGATAGATCGTGGAACCCAGACATTGAAGTTTACATCTGAGGGTTTAATAGACCCTACCATCATACACATTGAAAGAGAGAAGCTACAGTTCAGCATAATTATTTATCCTTATGCGGCTCATGTAGAGACCTATGAGGGTTACAAAGAATAGTTCGATTTATTTATTGGCAGAACAGGAATCCGGGTTTACTCTTATTGAGGTAATAATAGCTCTCGGCATTGTTGGCGCGCTAATGAGTACACTTCTTTATACATTACAGTTTCACATTGATGTAGCCTCCCAGCAACATGATCTTGCTATTGCTACCAGCTTGGCCTACGCCACACTTGAAGAAAAACTTCAGCTAGGAGTAAGTGAAAGCTCAAGCAAAGATGGAACCCTGGGAGAGGATTTCAAATACAGTTACGATGTGTCTGAGTCGGTTCATGATGGTTTGTATGAGATCAGGCTGGTTGTAACCGGCAGGGGCCAGGAAGTCCGGCTAAACGCATTCTATCCAAAATGAGTTTCCCTACCCCAATCTCTTTATTCTTACACCGCAGAAATAGCCACGGTTTTACACTTATCGAAGTTATTATATCGCTTGCTATCGGCTCTTTAATTCTAGCTGCCGTGTATACGTCTTTCTTTATGGCTGAAAAGGCTACCCGGGTAGTTGGAACATCCGCCCGCTACGCATTTCAGTCACGCCTGATACTCGACAGGCTTGCCCGCGAACTTGAAAGCACCTTTTACCTGAAAGGGAATGATGACATTCAATTTATTATGGAGGATAAAGAATCCTTCGGTCGTTCCACAGCCTCAATAAGCTTTGCAACATTGGAATCCCCGTTAGGTGTTAGAGTTGTCAGCTATAAACTGAAAGACCAGCAGCTTTTCCGAATGGAAATCGATCCTCTGGATAAAAGCAGAAGGAAATACTCCGAGAATCCTGAAAAGTTATGGCTTGTCCTTATTAAGGATATTCAGGAATTCACGATAGAGGCGTTTCAATCTGGCAAGTGGGTCCGTACCTGGGACTCTAAACTCATCGAACGCATTCCTACTGTACTTAGAATTTCCCTTACTTTTAGCGTTGAGGACAATCTGGAGACTATTCAGCAAGTGGCCCGTCCCAAAATAGGCAATATTTTATGAGTGTAATTTTATGAGTACAACAAGGTGCAGAAAATCGAATATTATTCTTTCCAGGTCCGGCACAGTTCTTATTGTGGTTCTGCTGGCCGTGACCCTTATGACGGCGTTTATCGTGGAATTCGCTTTCGGCATATATGTATCCACCACGGCAATCTATAACTGGTCTACCTCACAGAAAGCATCGTTGTTAGCTAAGTCCGGAATTTCTCTTGCCATGGTCTACACAAAGCGCAATATAAACAGATATGGTTACAGCTATCCTGGCAAGGCGACTCTTCCATTTCCAGAGCCTTTTTCAGGCGAAGAAGGAGATATTACCCTGCTGATAGAAGACGAAACCGGAAAGCTCAACATAAACGCCATTATCTACCCTAACGGTCTTACCAACGAGCGTATATATGACCAGATGCGACGCCTTTGCACTTATCTGGATGTTCCAACCTCTATGGTGGATATCATTGCGGACTGGATCGATCTGGATGAGGAACCAAGGGTTAGAGACAGCGAAGACGGCGCAAAAAACAGCACACTCTGGACGTTAAGCGAACTCTACTCCATTCCAGGAATTGAACAGGAATGGGTTCAGAAAGTACTGCCTTATATCACACTGTATGGGGACGGCAAAATAAATTTTAATGCCGCGGATGAACCTGTTCTGGCAAGTCTTTTCGATGATATGGGACTTGCCTCAGAACGCGCTGATAAAATAATGAAGCGGCGCCTTGAGGCACCAATTACAAACACCAGTATCAACCGTCTTTTTGCTGATCTCGGGCTACCTAAACCCCCGTGGGCTATTGTAAAAGGTACTCATTTCAGGCTAATATCCACTGGGAATATAGGAGAAGTAAAGCGTGTTGTAGACGCTGTAATACAGGTGGATAAACAGTACCGAATAAAATACTGGAGAGAGTATTGAACGCCTTCACACTATTTCGGTTTGAAAGTGATGACATAATCCGGATCGAACAGATAACGGATAAATCTGCCACTCGAAAACCTTTTGAAACCGCCCGGATCGAAAAGTTGCCTGATGGATCATCCAGGCTTTTACTGCCTTCCGATCTGCGAGCGACAAAAAACGTATATCTTGATTTACCGAGATCGTTCTTACGTTTGAGAGTTCTGGAGATGCCGCTTGTCGATCCTGATAAAATCCGTAAGATTCTTCCTGTAAAAGCTGAAGGACTCTTCAGAAAGCCGCTTCAGGATCTATGCCTTGACTACATTGTTCTTCCAGAGCAAGAAGGCAAAAAAAAGATACTGTTATGTGCCATGGAAAAGTCAAAAATCATCAAATTAATAAGCGCATTCAAGGCCGAAGGTTTTGAGCCACGTGTGATTGCATCTACAGACCTTATCTCCCAATGTCGGCAGCAACTTGTTTCATTGGAAGAATTCATAGATCCCCCAGATCTTGATGAGAACGAACGTCTCGGTATTGTCAGCAAGGAACTTCGCCGCCCGAGTTTAAACTTCAGACGTGGAAATCTCAAATATACAGCTCACCATAAGGAAGCGGCAAAGCTCCTCCGTAGTACTGTGCCTTTAATGGTGATACTTATAGCTCTGCTTGTGGCAAACTGGGGAGTGAGATACAAATACATGGAGAAAAAAATTAACAATTATAAAAATAGCGAAGTGGAAATCTTCAAGCAGGTTTTTCCGGCTGGCTCTAAACTTGTAGATCCTTCTTACCAGATAAAAGCAAAAATTCAAGAAATCAAAGGAAATCTGGCGATTCTTTCCGGCACGGATTCACTTGATGTGCTTGAGGTTCTAGCCGAGGCAAAAGGAGCCATAGACAACCTGATTCTTGATGAGATCAAAATCACGGAAGATTCCGTGGTGGTCAAAGGAAGCGGCCCTTCGTTTGAGACAATGAATTTTATGGCTGAAAAGCTACGCTTTTATTACTCAGAAGTCAAGGTTGCAGACAGCAAAACATCCGTGGAAGGCAATGTCCGCTTCAGTCTTGTCCTGTCAGGTAAACGGAGTAACTTGTAATGGACCGTGAATTCAATATAAAGAGAATAGCTCCTTTTCTGCTGGTTGCAGTTCTGATCTGGCTGGGATTTCAATCCATTGACTCACTTAAAGCGTTAAAAAAGAAAGAGTCTGCACGCCGCTTGGCTCTTAAAGAACTCACAGTTGAGGCCGAAACGCTTATGGCTATGAATGCATTGATGGATTCATACTCCAAAAGGCTTGGCCGGAGCGAAAGCGACAAGGGACTAGTATCCGTTCTTGAAAGCATTCTCTCCAGACTTTCCATTCAGACTTATGTTAAAAAGTTGACACCCGGTGAATCAAAAAGAACTCATGGATTTGTGGAAAGCATCGCAGAAGTAAAACTCGAACGGCTAGATCTTAACCAGGTTGTGAACCTTCTCTATCGGATTAAAAACCACCCGGCATTCCTAAGTGTCAAGCGATTTAAAATAAAGAGCGATTTTCAAGAACCTGATAAATTAAACATTTCTATGACCGTTAGTCTGATAAGGTCAAGTTGATAAAATAATGTTCTCCCGGCTTTTAAAATGGATTTTATATGCAGCTATTGTGCTGGTCTTCTGCTCAGGGCTTCTGTGGTGGATCGCTATTCCTGGCGCTGCAAAAATTGCCAAAACTGTTGAGCGCTTTGCTGAAAAAACAAATGGAGTCACGCTAAGAATCGAAGGTGCATCCAAAGGTATTTTCTACAGCCTTTACGCTGACAGCGTGACATTATCCTACAAAGAAATTACGTTTCCACCCATAAGGAATATAGGAGTCTATGTAGATATTGTAAATATTTTACGACGAAAAGCTGCTGTATTTTTCAAAACTGAAGTTCTGGATGGAAAAATGGAGGGTGAAGTTGCTTTTCGGAAAAAAACAGTAGATCTCATGTTAAAAGTTGAAAGGGCATCCATAGCCAATCTGCTCAGCCTGGCAGGTCTCTCTGGTGATGGTTTAATGAATATAGATGGCATTTTGTCCGGACCTGGTGGAGAGTTTAAGGTTGAACTTATGGACCTCAAACTTAAGCCTTCAGGCTTTGCCGCAGTTCTGCCAGTAGATAGGTTCCAATCGCTTAACGGTGTTCTGGTTGTAGATGGACAAACTCTAAATGTAAAAGCGCTTGAAATAGTAGGAAAGGGTCTGCGTGCTCGTTTGAAAGGGAAAGTAAAGGGTGACAAGCTCAACCTGACGCTTGAACTCTTCCCCGATGCAAAAACCGTGGATGAAAACCAGATTCTTCTTGCAGGAATTGATCAGTATAAACGCTCTCCAGGACACTACAGCATACCCATAAAAGGTACTCTTTCGCACCCGGTTATAAAGTAGAGACGCTCCTAAAAAAAAAGAGCAGGCCAAAAGACCTGCTCTTTTTTACAACATAATTATACTTCCTTAATCATCTTAGCTATCTTCATCATCTTCATCATCTTCGTTATCTTCGGACTTCTTTTTATGATGCTTCATGTGCTTTTTGGTAAACTCGGCATGGATTGTATGGTCTGAACTAACATTTTCAAATGTATAGTTTTCCACCGGACCCACCGATACGCCATCAACCAACACATCTTTTATCTTAAAGTGCCCGTGTTTACTAGGCTTAATTTTAAAGGTCTGATCATCACCTGCGTCCACAATAACATCACCTGAAGGAGAGATCTTTCCACCAAAACCTGCCGTTGCTGTAATGGTATAGGAGGTTACAGTTACAGTGCCACAGTCTGGATCAACATTATCTGTTAAACCATCACAATCGTTGTCTGCACTATCAGCACATGTTGCATCCCCTGTTGGTCCTTCTGTCTGCGGCGTTCCGGCAACACAACTGTTAACTTCGCCGCCGTTTACACACTCAAGCAGACCTATGGCCTCACAGGCTCCTACTCCACAAGTGGTGTCGGTTGGGACATAGTCGTTATCCACAACACCATCACAGTCGTTATCCAGACCGTCACATGTAGCGTCATCAGCTGCAGGTGTTCCAGCTACACATGTGTTAACTTTTTGACCATCTATACACTCTTTCCGACCGGTGGAGGCACACTCACCAACTCCACAAGTAGTATCGTAACCAACAAAACCGTCGTCGATTACACCATTACAGTCATCGTCTATGCCATCACAAGTGGTATCATCACTAGCAGTAGGAACACATGTTGCAGCACAGTCAGGATCCACGACATCCGTATCACCGTCACAATCGTTATCCAAAGAGTCACTGCATGTTGCATCTCCAAAAGGTCCTTCTGTCTGCGGTGTGCCCTCAACACAAGAGTCGACTTCGCCGCCGTTTACACACTCAAGCAGACCAACAGCCGCACACTCGCCAACACCGCAGCTAGTATCAGTTGGCACATAATTGTTATCCGCTATGCCATCACAGTCATCATCTATGCCGTTACAATCAGTATCATCACCGGTTGGAACACAGACATCCACACAACCAGAGTCATCAACATCTGTTGCACCGTCACAGTCGTTATCTAAAGAGTCACTGCATGTTACATCTCCAAAAGGTCCTTCTGTCTGCGGTGTGCCCTCAACACAAGAGTCGACTTC
>CAYWZR010000143.1:0-6205 GCA_964462885.1 uncultured Nitrospirota bacterium | reverse complement strand
ACCACCCCTTAATCCCCCTTTTTAAAAGGGGGAGACCTGAACAGCTACAATTAAAATAAAAAAAGTATTGAAAAAGAAAAATAATGACTGAAGATTTCGGGATGATCAATTGGCTGGTTCTTGCCATGTATCTATTTGGGATGCTGGCCCTTGGCGCGGTCTTCTCCCGCAAAAACATATCAACCGGCGAGTTTTTCTTTGCAGGCGGTCGGCTGCCCTGGTGGGCGGTCGGCATCAGCATGATAGCCACGTCCATTTCCGCGACCACGTTTCTTGGCAATCCGGCTGAAACATACGCCGGCGATATGACATATATGATGCTCAATCTCGGTGTGCCGGTTTCGATTGCGATCACCGCTCTGATATTTATTCCATACTTTCGTCGTAATAATGTCCAGTCAGCATACGAAATGCTCGAAAAACGGTTCGACCGAAAAACTCGTCTTCTGGCCTCTGGAATATACTCATGCCATGTGTTGCTTAGAACCGGTATTTTGATCTACGGACCGGCTATTGTTTTTGCAACTATTACAGGCTGGTCAACAACAAGCGCGATAATGGCTGTTGGCGTTCTCTCGATTGCTTATACCTGGATGGGTGGAATTCGTGCAGTGGTCTGGACTGATGTGATTCAGTTTGTTATTCTGCTGGGTGGCGGGCTTTTAACCTTGATGTTTATTGCGTATGGCGTGGAAGGAGGGCTTACAGCAATTACTGCGACTGCAGGAAACGCGGGCAAGTTTACTTGGTTTAAAGCCAGTCTGGATACTGGAGATGCGCACAGTTTTTTATCGGCTGGAGTGGCCTATATTGTCCTGGATTTGGCCATTCGAAGCTGTGACCAGCAGTTCATACAGCGCTATCTTTCTACTCAAAATATTCGCAAAGCACAGTGGGCGACTGTTCTTTCGGCTGTACTCGGTACGATTGCCGCTTGGCTCTTTTTTCTGGTGGGAGCTTTTCTTTACAGCTACTACACTGAGCATTCAGGTGCTCTGCCTGCTGCTATAAAATCTAACGGCGTATTTCCTCACTTTATACTTTCAGTATTGCCCCAGGGGCTTTCAGGTCTTATGGTTGCGGCAATCTTCGCTGCGGCCATGAGCAGTCTGGATTCAGGCATAAGCGCGCTTGCAAATACTACGGTTGTGGATTTTATGGGTAATCGACAAGCAGTTTTATCGCAAGCCAAACGCCTTAGAATGGCTCGTTTTGCAGTGCTGATATGGGGATGTTTGGGAATTCTGGCTGCGCTTTTCGCTTCGAGTTTTGATACCAGCCTGCTTCATACAGCACTGTATTTCACCTCGCTTTTTACAGGCTCTCTGCTTGGTATATTTATCATTGCCGTAGCTGTTCCCTTTGCTCGAGGAGGTACTGCCTTTGCCGGAGCGTTGACAGGGATGCTGGTTCTTGCGGTATGTACACGTGGGCTGTATATCGATTTGCCCTCTGTATCTGGTCTCCCAATAATTGGCTGGATAGCCGGAGGATTGAAACTGAACCTTTCCTGGCCTTGGTTTCCTGTAATCTCTGCATCAGCCACTGTTGCGGCAGGTGCAGGTTTTTCTCTTGTGCAAAAAATATATTGCACGAAAGAACAATTAAATTAAAAAAAATAGTTGACTAGCCTCCCCCTGGTTCTTAAAATTAACGGTGTTTCAGTGCCCGATAAATAATCATGGAAGAAATTACTACTACTACTACTACTACAAGTACAGAGCTTAACAGCAATCTCCTTGAACAGGTGCTTGAGGCTATTGACAGAGGAGATCTCAGTGGTCTGACCAAAAGACTAAAGACTCTTCATGCTGCCGATATAGCCCACGTACTTGAAAGTCTGCCCCCTGAAGACCGGACTGTAGTTTTCGACCTTATAGAGTCTGAAAGACATGGGCCTGTACTGGCCGAGGTAAGCGAAGGAGTACGTCTCGGACTGGTTAAGGAAATGGACAGGGCGGAACTCCGTCAGGCGACCGAAACCATGGAGGTGGATGACGCCGCCGACCTTGTCGGAGAACTTCCTGAAAGGGTTGCCAAAGATCTTCTTGACGCAATGAGCGTGCAGGAAAGGACACGTATTGAGGATGCCCTTTCCTATGAAGAAGAGACAGCCGGTGGTATTATGGAGCCGGTTGCTTTCACCTTGCACCCTGAGGTTACGGTGCTGGATGTGCTACGTGATGCCCGCCGGCAGGGTCTCCCCGGTCGCACAGATAAACTTTTTGTGGTGGATAAAGATGGCATACTTAAGGGAAGCCTGCGGCTTTCGTACATTGTGTCAAGTCCGGAAGATGCCACGGTCGGCTCAATAATGTCCCACAAGCCCCGGACGATTCATGTTGATACGTCAAAGGACGAGGTAGCTATTCTTTTTGAGCGTTATGACATGATTTCCGCTGCTGTAATTGACGATGATAACCGGTTGCTCGGACGCATTACCGTGGATGACGTGGTAGATATCATTCGCGATCGCGGCGAGCAGCAGATGATGAACCTGGCCGGAGTGTCAGAGGAAGAAGATTTGTTCGCACCTGTTGCTAGAACCACTAGAAGCAGGAGTTTGTGGTTGGGTTTAAATCTGCTTGCCGCTTTTTCCGCATCCTGGGTTATTGGGTTGTTCGAGGCCACAATTCAGGAGTTTGTCGCTCTGGCAGTGCTTATGCCGATAGTGGCAAGTATGGGCGGAAACGCCGGGAATCAAACCTTGACAGTGGTGATTCGAGGCCTTGCTCTTGGCCAGATATCTTCGGCAAACCGGATGGACCTATTACGAAAGGAAGTCCTTGTGGGTTTTCTAAACGGTTTGCTGTTTGCGGCTGTTGTGGCTATGGCTGCGGTACTCTGGTTTAAAAACTGGATGCTCGGAGTTGTCATTGCTTTGGCTATGGGCATAAATCTGGTAACAGCAGCTCTTCTTGGAGGGATTATCCCCCTTGCTTTGAAGAGGTTTGGTATAGATCCCCCATTAGCAGGCAGCGTTCTTGTAACTACAGCCACTGATATTGTGGGCTTTTTTGTTTTCCTGTGGCTGGCTTCGCTACTGATTGTATAAATTAGAGTGTAGTTGTCAGGGTACAAAAATATGCAGATAAAAATTAATGAATGGCTTTTTCTTTTCCTGATAGCTGTTTTTTTAATCTTTCAATTTATTCTCTTGAAACCGGCTATTTCAGCCTATTTTGTAATCCTTAATTTTGGTAAGAAGGGTTTTATAACTGACTGAGAGGATCTCGGCAGCTCGGGTTTTGTTTCCGGAAGTATCCTTCAGCGCCAGTTTTATTCTCTCGCTCTCAACAATACGCACAGCATGTTTGGATACCTCCTCCAGGGTGCTGTCCATTGGCAGGCTTTGCAGATTGGTTGCCATACCGCCTCGTCGGGCAAGGGCCAGGTGTTCAGAGAGAATTATGTTGCCGTCGCAAAGTATCATTGCCCTCTCAATGCTGTTTTCTAGTTCACGCACATTGCCGCGCCAGGGATGGCTTTCAAGCAGTGAAAGAGCTTTGGCATCCAAATCCCTTACCGGACATCCAAATTCCTTGGCATATTTGGCCACAAAATGTTCAACAAGTAGAGATACGTCTTCTTTTCGTTCCCTAAGAGACGGAATACGGATAGGGAAAACATTCAAACGGTAATAGAGATCCTCCCTAAAAAGTTTTTCGGCCACAATAGTTTCCAAATCCCGATTGCTGGCGGCCAGAACCCGGACATCAATTCGTATTGGGTATTTTCCACCCACACGTTCTACTTCGCCCTCTTGCAGCACTCGAAGAAGCTTGGCCTGAAGTGAAGGGTCCATCTCTCCTATCTCATCAAGAAAAATGGTCCCTCGGTCCGCAAGTTCGAATTTGCCTATACGTCTTTGATCGGCACCGGTAAAGGAGCCTTTTTCGTGACCGAATAGTTCTGACTCAAGAAGATCGTGCGGTATGGCGGCGCAGTTGATGGCTACAAAGGAATTGTCTCTTCTGGGACTTAGGTTGTGGATCGCCCTTGCAAAGAGTTCCTTGCCGGTTCCTGATTCACCAAGGATAAGGACGGTTGTCCTAGCAGAGGCAACCTTCTGTACATTGGCCGCTGCCTCCACCATTGCCGGGCTTTTGCCAAGAATAGTGGGCAGACCCACCTTTGATGAAAATTCTTCTTTAAGGAGTATATTTTCGGTGGTAAGACGCTGGCTTTTAAGGGCCTGGGAAATTTTAACCAAAAGATGGCTGGTATCAAATGGTTTGGTCATGAAATCGTAAGCACCCTGGCGCATTGCTTCGACCGCCAATTCTATGGTTCCAAAAGCTGTCATTAAAATAACAGGAATTATCGGACTTTTTTCTCGTACGGCCTTTACTACATCCAGGCCACCTTTGCCAGGCATTTTCAGGTCGGTAAGAACAATATCAACCTTGTGCTGTAACAACAGCTTTATCGCCTCTGTACTGGTACCAGCCAGAAGTACGTTGTAGTTCTCGGCTTCAAGGGTTTGGCGGGGCATCTCTGCCATGGATTCCTTGTCCTCAGCCACAAGCACGGTGGCACGCTTTATATCATCGGGATAATCAAACATAAATGATCGCTATTAGGTCTCCTGTGGTATATAAATCTATTGAATAATATTGTTTTTATCTTACCTGGTGCAAGGGGGGAAGATTTTCAGAGCATGGAGCCTCCTTCTAACTTCCTCGGCTTCTCCTGGATTATTGATTACTTTTCCCAGGCTGATATAATATGAACTCGGCATCACCTGAACTAAACCTGTGTGTGTCTATGTTTGTCAATAACTTTTCTAGAGATTATATGGTGTAAATATGCCTACGGAAAAAACTTCCCACCCAGAACTGCCTTCTGATATCTGTTATGTTTACCTTAACGACCGGCTTGTGCCTAAGCAGGAGGCCGTTGTTTCGGTATATGACCATGGTTTTCTTTACGGTGATGGTATTTACGAGACAATGAGGGTATACAGCGGTGTTGTGTTTATGTTAGATAGTCACCTGAAGAGGCTTGAACGCTCGGCAGGTCTGATCTCTCTTAAACTTCCCAAAAAGAACGAAGATATAAAGGTCGCCGTGTACGAAACTTTGAAGGCAAACGGCTATCTTGATGCCTCGGTTCGAATAAGTGTTACCCGGGGTTACGGAGAAATCGGACTAGATCCAAGTCTGTGTGAGAAACCCACCTTTATTATAATGGCTCATCGCTTCAAGGAATACCCAGAACACTGCCGCGAAAAAGGGGTCAGAGTAATGATTGCCGAAACTCGTAGAAACTGCCGTGAAGCTCTCAATCCGCAAATAAAGTCACACAATTTTCTTAACAATATTCTTGCCCGTATCGAAGCAAAGAGCTGCGACTGCTTCGAGGCGATTATGCTCAACCGCGATGAGCTGCTTGCTGAAGGAACAGTCTCCAATATATTTTTTATCAAACACGGCGAGCTTTGCACCCCTTCAGTAAACATAGGAATACTCGACGGAATTACTCGAAGCCTCATTATCGAGCTTGCCGACGAAGCTGGAATTGCTGTCAAGGAGGGCAAGTTTCGCCCTAATGATCTAAATACTACGGATGAGGTCTTCATATCGAACTCTCTAATGGAAGTTATGCCGGTTACAGCAATAGGAGACAAAAAGGTAGCTGGCGGTGAGGTCGGCCAATTTACCAGATTTTTTTTGAAAGCTTACAGGGAAAAAGTAATGGCGTATGTTTATGAAAATGGAAAGAATAATGAGGAGTTAACTTGATTGTCCATGAACATTAACATATAAAAAATAAATATAAACATTAAGAGTTATATTGCAGACAAATGATTTAAATGTTATTTTAACCGCTCATTGGGGGATGGTGCTTTTGTGGTAAAAACAACTTGTTTTTGTTTCTTGGCCCCAGCTATAAGCCGGGCAGAGTAAAAAATATTTTGGTCTGGAGGTAACAGTAATGAGAAAATCCAGGAAGAAGTCGGCGGTGTTTTTGTTTTTAGCGGCCTTGCTTTTATTCGCTGCGCAGTCGGTTCATGCATTTACAAGCGTGTCGGCTGTTGATGCTCTTGCAGCTTTGCGGGCGGATCCTACAGCAGTAATGTTCGATACACGAACGGTTGATGAGCATAATCATCAGCGCCAGCCATGGCAGGGTTCCGGCCTTGACACCACGGCACCAGCCGGCACTGCGGTGTGGACAGTGAACGGTGTGTATAAAATGCCGA
>CAYWZR010000142.1:0-6382 GCA_964462885.1 uncultured Nitrospirota bacterium | reverse complement strand
CCTGATATGAGGGGACCTATTAGTTATGCGCTTTCATATCCAGGCAGGATGAACTCTGTGGTAAAGCCTCTGGATCTGGTTTCGCTTGGAACTCTCACCTTCGAGCAGCCTGACATTAAACGGTTTCCGTGCCTGGGCCTTGCCTATGATGCACTCCAGGGGGGCGGAACAATGCCTGCGGTACTAAACGCAGCAAATGAGGTGGCTGTTGAAGCTTTTTTAAACAATGACATTTCGTTTCTCGACATTCCCAGGGTTGTAAGAGATGTTATGGAGTTGCACAAACTTACCTCTGGCGATACTCTTGAGGAAATTGTTACTGCACTGGACTGGGGCAAGAAAAAAGCACTGGAGCGCATTTCAGCTTAGTTTTAGTTATTCTAGAAGATGTTAATCTAGAAGATATAGTTTAAACAAACTTAACAAATTCACACAAAACCAAGGATAAAATTCATATGCAAATTATTTCAGCAGTAGTACTTTTGGGAGTGCTCATATTTGTGCACGAGCTTGGACATTTTCTTTTCGCAAAGTATCTCGGTATTTCCGTACTCAAGTTTTCGCTTGGATTCGGTCCTCGCCTTATCGGGAAAAAATGGGGTGAAACCGAGTATCAACTTGCGGCATTTCCACTGGGTGGTTTCGTAAAGATGCTCGGAGAAGAGCCGGGAGAAGAACTGTCGGAATCCGATAAAGCCCGGGCCTTCAATACCCAGCCTGTCTGGAAGCGAATGGCTGTAGTTATCGCCGGTCCTCTTTTCAATATCATTTTTGCCGCTGCACTGTTTTCATTCTTGATGATGACGGGCCTGCCCGGGCTTACAACTCAGATTGGAGAAGTAGTCGAGGATTCTCCAGCTCAGAGAGCCGGAATACAAGAAGGTGATAGAATTATAGAGGTGGATGGAATTGCTGTGAGTCGGTGGGAGGAGATGAGAGATGTCATCCACAACAAACCGGGTAAGGAACTATCGGTTTCTGTAAAACGCGACGGGCAGATTGTGACCTTTAAAATTACTCCAGAAACAAAAACTGATAAGAATATCTTTGGAGAAGACACGCAAGTAGGCCTGATAGGCGTCGCCCCTTCCGGCGATGTAGAGGAAACAACCCTGCCCTTTTTTCAGGCCGTGAACTGGGGAGTTCAAAAAACATGGTGGTGGTGTAAAATGACGGTTATTTCGATCGTGAAACTTATACAAAAGGTTATTCCGGCTGATACGCTGGGCGGTCCCCTCCTGATCATGCAGATGGCGGGACAGCAGGCAAAACAAGGCGCTGAGAGCTTTTTGATGTTCATGGCGATTATCAGCATCAATCTTGGCATTTTAAATCTTTTCCCGATACCCATTCTGGACGGGGGCCATGTAGTGTTTATGAGTATAGAAGCTATACGCAGAAAACCATTAAAGACCAAAACAATCGAAATAGCCCAGAAAGCCGGGCTGTTTGTTATCTTAGGTATCATGGTTTTCGCCCTGTATAATGATGTAATCCGATTTGTTTCGGACAAGGCGACACCATAAAACAGCGTTTGTTAGGATGAACAATATTCACACGATCGAGATAAAAATATATTACGAAGATACCGACTGCGGCGGGGTAGTCTATTATGCCAATTACCTCAAATATTTCGAAAGGGGCAGGACAAGTCACCTGGAGTCACTCGGAATAAACCTAAAACAACTTACAAAAGAAAAACGTTTTTTTGTGGTTACAAGTGCTCAAGTGGACTATCATGCCCCGGCTCACTATGGCGATATACTGCTTATTGAAAACACAATAAAAGAGGTTGGGGGAGCCTCGCTGAGCTTTCTGCATAAAGTCATCGACAAAGCCGACGGTCGGAAGTTGGTAACCGGTCAGGTCAAGCTTGCCTCAGTAGACAATGATAACAGGATCTTACGATTTTCATCCCTTATGGCTAAACAACTAGGTGAGTCGCTTGGTCAGACCTATACTGATTAAAAAAGGAGGGATTAAATTATTGTGAAGACATAAATTTTTTGTGCTATTAACAGGTCTAGCTTTTACTACTTTTGATTTTTTTTTAAAACTTTTAAACAATTCTAACAGAAAGGAGCTTTACTACTATGAGATCTTTGATATTGGTTCTGTTGGCCAGTGTAGCATTAACAAGTAATTTGTACGCAGGAGAAAATAAACACCATGCCCCAAAAGAGGAAAATCAATGTATTGGAGCAGGACCGCAGTCACCGCGGGACATAGATAATCGGGCTGGAAGCAATGCCGTGATATTTACAGAGGCACCTTCAATCAAGAATATGAATCGTTGTAACATCCATTTTCATCGAAATGCGGAGCATAAAGCAGCAGCATATTCAACGTTTATTGAAGACGGTGACCATTCAGGTTGGGCCTGTCAGAAACCTGCAACCGGTCGTCTTTCAGAAAAACATGCTGAGTACAACGGATGTGAGGGAGTAATGGAAGGAGATACCATCGAAGTTCACTGGGTCTACACAACTTGTGATATCAATACCCCTGGAGTAGAGCCACTGGGTGGAGGATTAAAGGCTTGTTTAACAACCATGTGTCCTAACCCTCAATTAAAAGTCGTAGCACAGGTTTTTGTTTTACAAAAAAATGGTAAATTAAAATTTGCCGAATCACCAATTAGTCACAGTGATCCCACAGTAGTGTATACCGGTTCTACAACGGGTCCTAGCTGGAACAACAATCACTGTTCACCATTAGAGGTTACATGGGACGTCAAGAAAACATGCGATACTTTGGATATTGATGCTTTTAGCAATTGGTGCAGTAATAACGAGTATAAAGAAAAACATGCTCATGGTGTAAGAAAACTAGTTACATCAGAGGCACTATTGAGTAAAATATCTCAGTAAATATAATTGTTGCATAAATTGTTTTGTTGAAGACAGCTAACGCAGTTCCAGCCGAAAATTTATGCAAATTGTTAGGTGAAGTTATTGTGAGGCTTTAGACCACAAGCCTCACAATATCTCTGTAAGTTACAATAACGGTAAGTATAATAAACAGTGACATTCCAAGCACGGTAACCACCTGATAAGTCTTTAGACTTAAAGGCTTCTGTCTGATTGCCTCGATGAAAAGCATAGACAACTGTCCACCATCAAGTGCAGGCAGCGGCAGTAGATTCATAATTCCAAGACTCATGCTTAGTAACCCGGTAAAGTACATGAGGTTTATAAAGCCTTTGCTTGCTGCCTGCCCGGCCAAAGAAGCGATTCCCACAGGCCCGGCTAATCCTTCCATTGAGCCGTTTCCAGTAATGAGATTCGATATCAATAGAGCGGTTCCTGCCAATATTTCCCAAAGAATTTCAGCACTCATTAACACAGCATCAGAAAATGGAATGTTTTTCCCAAGCATAAATACAGTTATGAAAACCAAGAAAGCAAATATCACATTTAACAGTGATCCTGCCGACAATATTAGTGCACGTTTAAAATAGGAAGCCTCAAATAAACCATTTGCCTCTTCGTCGACTCCTTCTGAAAAACTTACAAAACCACCGAGAGGAAGCAACCTCAAGGTAAATTCTGTTTCCCTATGCTTAAAGAGTGTGACTACTTTAGGACTGAAAGGAAAACCTATTGAGAACTCATAAACTTTTACCCCTGAAACTCTTGCCGCAATAAAATGACCTAACTCATGAATAAGTACAATAATACTAAAAACTACAGTAAATGCAATTAAAGAAATTATCATTTATCTCCTCTTTTTTGGTGTCAATCATAGACCTTGATCAATGCGAGACAAGAAACCCCAAGTCGAAAATTCGGCTTAGGGTTGGAATTTACTAAGCCGGGCGGAAATGTATACCGTAAACCGCTATATTCGACTCTCCCAAACATGATTGCGAATTTTCCAGGCAAACTTCATGTGCGCGATCACGCGCACATACTGAGCAATATCACGCACAACATCTGTCATATTTTTAAAACTAATGATATACATGCCCCTCTAACCTCATTAGAACCGTTTAAAATTTTAAACCTTCTCAAACAGTGGATTACACCTACAACTCATGAATTTAGTTGATTCATCTGATAGTATTCTTCCTGATCCCTGTTACTGCAAAAAAGTTATCCTCATCACCGCGGCATAGTTTTTGCTAAATTATTTCTATTCTACTATTTATCTCTATCTAAAGTGTTATTAAACTACAACCGTATTTTATGACCATTTTGCATACAATATTTTTTCTAAGATTTTCTTAAGAGACTATACGGAGTACTCAAGGCCCAGGATCCTAATGACGGGCAGACTTGCACCATGTGTCATAAACATAATAGTGGTTTTAAACCACCACGCATGGGTGGTTACCGTACCAGATGCCGCAGTTAAAAAATATAAGTCTGGGTAGAGGAGAAAGCAGGAGGGAAGTTCGGTGTCGGGTCTTGATGGCCCTGACACCGTTTTTTTTTGGATGACTCTAATCATCATTTTGGCCTTTTTCTGACAGTATGGAGTTTTCGAGAGGCGCAGGGGCAATGTGATGTTAAATATTAAAGAGGAAGTCAATGGTCATGTCATGAAAGTTCTGAAAACTTTGACTATGAAAGGTAGTTTTAGTACAGCAGAAAAAGTAGCAATAACTGTAGGCTATTTTTTTATAATAGTCGGTTTTGTTTTCAATGAATGGTTGCTTGCGCTACTATTCAGCTCTGACGGAAACCTGAGGATCCTGTCGAGGATAACAATATATGTCGTTAATTTTTTGATGGTTGTATCAGGTTTCTCGTTGATATATTTTGGTCGGATACATCAGCTCAAGAATTTGGTAATGCTCACTATAACTGTTCTGGTATGTTTTCTTTTAACTGAAATCTTCTTTCGCCTAATTGAACCAAAGCCCATAGAAAATCTCTATTTTGAAAATACCGAAGAAGGTGGTTCATACAGGTTGAGGCCTAATTTAAATGTTGAGACAAAATTCGGTGTTATTAAGACCAATTCATACGGAATGGGATGGAAAGAAGTTTCTATTAAAAACCAGTTTGACAAGACCAGGATAGCGTTTGTGGGTGATTCTTTCACCTTCGGTTTGTGGGCTGACAGTGTGGAATATAGTGCTGTCGGTATCGTTGCATCCATGCTGGATTCAGAAAAGTTTGAGGTCCTAAACTTCGGTGTCCCGGGTTACGGCCCTCCTGATACGGAACTGCAGATAAAGAGAGAGGTTCTTGCCTTTAGGCCTGACTACATAATCCTGTTGTTTTATAACGGGAACGATTTGAGAGACGCATATCTTGGTGCAAATAAATATAATATAGTCAATGGTGCTCAGGTATGGGATAAAAAAAACAATGAGCATAAAAAAGTACCTGCTGAGTTCAGAGCAACAGAGCTTATGTTTTACCTAGACCGTTTGGCAATTTACCGGCGTTTGAATAGTTCCATATCAATTCTCTTATCTGACAAAAGCAGTGTAAAGACCCATACCAACTTCAGGCCGAGTAGGTTATTTGGCGTGCAGTCGTTCTGGAGTCACAGGGTATATCCTGATGTTGCCATCAAGGCAAAAGATAAGGCATTGAAGGCATTGGATAATATCAGGCAGCTTATTTCTGAGGATGACATTCAACTGATAATTGTTACAATTCCGTATGAGGAGCAAGTTTATACCGCATCGTTAACGGGCAAGAACTATGACCTTAATCTGCCTCAAATGTATGTGCAGGAATATGCAGAAGCACAGTCAATTCCATATCTTGACTTGCTCCCGATATTGCGGTCGTATGTAAGGAGAGAGAAAGAACCCATATATATTGCCAACGATGTCCACTTAAACAATAAAGGCCACTATATTGTTGGGAAAGCAGTTGCAGATTTCTTCAAAGGGAGCTTTGAACAGTGAGCAAGTTAACTGTTCTGCTTGAGACTTCCGGGGTCGGATTTTTCTTGATAGATATCGACCAACAACGTTCCGAGCAATGAAATTATGTGTCTACCTAGAGTATGCCAGATCAAACAGGGACTCCTGTTTAACTCCTTTCTCGACTTTTTTAAAACCCAAAAAACACGGATACTGTTTCACTAAGCGGTGTTGAAAGCCAGGTTTTTAGTCCAAGCCATGACCTTTCTGCTTCTGTAGCCACGATAACGGCTACACACATTCCAGTGATGTATCCACTTGGAAGATTCCACTTACTCACACCTATTTCTACAGCACCGGAATTATTAAATTCAAGTCTGGGGTCAAGTTCATCTTCATGCACTTAACTATTCTTGTAACGCTGGCCATCATCTGGCTGGGCCGCAGAATAGGCAGGTGTAGAGCTTAGGAAGAAGTGCTGGTGTATGGCTTTGTTCGCTTTTTTATTTCATATAGTTATCAATAAAAATCCCCGCTGACACAGAGGGGTATTAA
>CAYWZR010000141.1:0-6409 GCA_964462885.1 uncultured Nitrospirota bacterium | reverse complement strand
AGATGATATCGATCTGATCTTTAGTGACATAGTAATGCCAGGTGGTATAAACGGCTATAAACTTGCGCAACAGGCAACAAAACTCAAACCTGAGCTCAAGGTTCTTCTGACCTCTGGCTTTACATCAAAAACTATTGACAACAACGGACTGCACCGGTTGTTCACGCATCTCATTAACAAGCCATACCGCAAAAGCGACTTGGCACAGCGAATTCGATTGGTGCTTGATAGTAAATTTGAAGCTCCTGCAAAGAACCAGAATGCATGTGGTACAAAGGGAAATATTACAGAAGCTACTATTTTAGTGGTCGACGATAACGAGGATATGAGGGATTTGTTCAAACTCAATTTGGAACATCTGGGTTGCAAAACCATTTTGGCTGGTAATGGCTATGATGCTATTATTGTCTACCAGCAATTACAAGAAAGTCCTCATCCCATAGATGCTATCATCTTGGATCTAAGCTTTAACGGCAGCATGGGAGGGAGAGAGATTGCGAATAAAATTTTAACCATTAATCCGCAAGCCAAAATCATAGTTTCCAGCGGCCACACGGATAGCCTGGAAATGACTCGTTATAAAGACTATGGATTCAGTGGTGCACTGGAGAAAGATTTTAATCGTAAAAACATCAAACAGGTAATTGAGCAGGCACTGTCAAATAATTTTTGAGATTTTTTGAGACTTCTGAGAATTTTTGAGGAGATATAACATGAAACAACCACGTGTTTTCATTGTGGAAGACGATCGTGATTTTGCCGAAGGACTTGCCCTGCTTCTAAACGTGGAAGGATACGAGGTGACAATTGCCTTCAGCGGTGAAGAAGCTGTTGAAATATTCAAGCATCAAGATTTCGACATCACCTTCATGGATGTGCGACTACCTGGAATGAACGGAGTAGAGAGTTTTTTCGAGATTCGCAAACTCAAGCCTGGCGCCAGAGTAATGATGATGACTGCTTATAGCGTTGAGCAGTTATTACGGGAAGCCATAAACGG
This sequence comes from uncultured Nitrospirota bacterium, assembly GCA_964462885.1. Classification (GTDB taxonomy): domain Bacteria; phylum Nitrospirota; class Thermodesulfovibrionia; order SZUA-242; family SZUA-242; genus JALUUO01. The sequence goes on along the minus strand of CAYWZR010000141.1, from coordinate 5,409 downwards.
GGGAGCACTGGGAGTGCTTAACAAACCCCTGAACCCAGAAAAAATTTTGGAGATGTTGAAGACTGTCAAACCTGCGGGTGTTATTCTGCTGGCCGATGACGATCCGGATTTCTTGAGTACTCTGGAGATGTTGTTGAGTAAGTCAAATTATAAGGTACTGTTGGCACGCACCGGTCAGGAGACGGTAGAGAAAGTTTTAGAAAATGATGTTAATGTTCTGATTCTAGATCTGAACCTACCTTTATTAAGTGGACTGGAGGTGTACTTGGAACTGAAACGTCAGGGCCGCACTTTGCCAACCCTTATTGTTACCGGATATGCAAGCGAGGAGGCCAATAGCATCGATAAGTTAAAGGAAATATCGGTTGCCGGTTGCCTGATAAAACCATTTGCCCCAGAGGCTTTGCTGTCTGCGATAGAAATATTGATGAAAAAACCGGATGGAAAAATAAGTGAAAGTTCCTAGTAAGGGCTTGTCACAAAATAACTTGCGTTTTTAGCGCTCAGCTTTGAATTGGATTTGCCTGGTCCGATTGAGCAAAACCGAAGGAATAGCAGGGCTATTTTGAGGATTTTGCGATTAAGAAACAGTCAAAGACGGCCCGAAGATGAGATGCGAAAACGTTAAGTTATTTTGGGACAAGCCCTAAGTACAATATCAGACTGTTTAGTGAGGTCTGCACTTTTCAGGTGCATTAGATAAACATGGAGGTAAGTGATGAATAAAAACAATTACTGGTCACCCTATATTGCAGGCATAGGACTTGGCCTGACACTTCTTGCAACTTTTTACATTGCAGGATGGGGGCTAGGAGCCTCAAGTGCCTTTTCATTACTTACAGGCGTGGGCGTGGGCAAAATCAGCCCGGAGTTTGCAAGCAGTCTGAAATATTTCTCAAGATATCTAGACGTTGCATCACCTCTAAAGAACTGGATACTTTTTGAAGTTATTGGCCTTCTTATAGGAGCCTTTCTTGGCGCATCTTTAAGCGGTAATTTCAAGATAAAAATAGATAAGCCTTCAAGCATGAGTAATAATAAACGGCTGATGTTTGCATTTGCTGGTGGTATTATTATTGGTTTCGCCAGTAGACTGGCCAGGGGATGTACGAGTGGAGTAGCTCTTTCTGGAGGCGCACAACTGGCACTATCAGGGTGGATATTTGTAATTGCAATGTTTACAGCCGGGTTTATTTTTGCAGCAATTTTCAGGAGGTTTTGGTCATGACAGCTCCTTTGGTGGTAAGTCAGAACATGGGCCTTTTTTTGGCGGTAATACTTGGTATTTTCTTCGGAATATCTCTTGAAAGAGGCGGACTCGGTAACCCTCATAAATTATCAGGAGTTTTTTATCTAAGGGATTTTACGGTTCTAAAAGTAATGTTTTCAGCAATACTGGTAGCTGCATTCGGGCTTTACCTGTTGTCTGACTTAGGACTTCTTGACATCAAAAAAATCTGGATTGTTCCAACTTTTTTCTGGCCTCAGTTAGTTGGAGGATTGTTGTTCGGGGTTGGGTTTGTGGTGAGCGGCTACTGCCCCGGCACAGTTGTAGCTGGTTTTGCAGGAGGAAGACTTGACGCACTGGCTGCTATGTTAGGTATTGGTGCGGGCTCCCTACTATTTGCGCTCGTCTTTCCGTTAATAAGGGGGTTTTATATGTCGTCCTTTATGGAAAGAATAACACTACCTAAGTTGTTAAATGTAAATCATTGGGTAGTTATATTGTTTCTTTTTATTATGGCAGGAGTAATGTTTTATATAATTGAGTTGCATGAAAAGAAAAAAGGAGGTAAATAATGCCAAAAGCAAAAGATTTTTTGAGTCCACACTCTATGTTAACGCCTGGTCTTGCGGGTGCAATTACAACGGGTATTGCTATGCCTTTGGTAGTCTCTTTTGAGTTGAAATTTAAATGGGTGGCGCTTGTTATAGGCTTTATGCTGGCACTACTCATAGTGCTGCAATTCAAAGAAAGTATCTCACGGCTGGAAAAAGCCATATACTGTGTACTTAATACGCTAATTATTTTTTCAGTAAGCGTGGGCGCTGGTATCAACTTGAGTTCTCCCCCTCCTCCGCTTGACCCGTTGCCTGTTGATCCCAGTGTACTTGAACTTATCGAACGGTCTCAGGCTGGTAACTCGCTTATTAATGCCATTGGCTTTATGGGGATACAATCAGCTTATGCTCAGGAACCCGAAGAGGAAAGCAATATAGAAAACAATATTAGTAAGCTGCCCACAGAAGAAAGGTCTACAGAAGAAAAGGACAAGCCCAAATTAACAGAGGAAGAAATTCGACGACTTCGTGAGTATATAAAGAAACAAGAGAAACAGAAAAAAGAGCAAGAGAAGTATTACCAACGCTGGTCTTGGTGATTAAATCGGTAATGTTAGAGAAGCAAAAGTCCTTTTTTATTTTTTTAAATTTTTTAAATTTTGCCTTGACAATCTAATTATTAAAGAACTACAATGAAGCGCAATACAGGTTCTCGCAAGAGAATAATAGGGAATCCAGTGAAAATCTGGAGTGGGCCCGCCGCTGTAATCAGGGACGAAAACCGCAAAAAAGTCACTATCCAGTTAAAATTTGGATGGGAAGGCGCGGTCAGTAGAGTGATCTGAAAACCAGAAGACCTGCCTGTAAACGTATAGAGTTCTTGCAATCTTCGTGGAACCAGGGTTGCAAAAAATGTTTGTGGATTAAAAAAGGGACAATCCCCAAGCTCATAATTTGAGTTTGGGGATTTTTTTATGCTTAAAACAAACGGAAAGGAGGTGAAACAAAATGCAAGAAGAAGCTTTAATTACAGGAAGTTCAGATAAAACCAACGCGTTACTTGGTTTTACTGGTCTAGTTGTTGCTATTTTCATGACTGTTTTTATGATAATCGTGGTTTATGGAGTTGATGCGGCAATCCCGGGTGTACATGATACATTTCATGATTTTAGACATTCAATCGGCATTCAGTGCCACTAATAATCTGAGTCTCCCCTGGCTTGCCCTCTCAGGGGAGACGTCTGACTTTACAATGTGAGGATGATAAATGAATCAAAGGTCTATTAATTTACTGAGAGGTATTTCTGTTGGAATCTTATCAGGGATGATATGGGGGATTCTAGTTTTAGTGATCTCTTCATTTACACAGCTTTTTATTTTTGACTTTAGTTTCTTAAATGATATTTTTGTCTTCATTGTAGGCGGGGCAGGTTTTGGCCTCTTACTGGGCGCATTTCTGGAAGTTTCAAAAAACAAACTTCCGTTTCAAGCAATTATGGCCAAATCAACAGCTGTATCCGTTGTTATCTGGCTTTTATTTTTTGCTGGAGGTTTGTTGCTTCACATCCTAAAGCCAGCTAGATACCACCTGGAAGGCATTCAGCACTTACAAGGTTTTTTCTTGAGTATTCTGCTTGGTTTAGTTTTCGGAGTTTTCTGGAAAAAATGGGAGGACTATTCTAAAGAAGTATAAAAAATAAAACTATATAAAACTTATCTACAGAAAGCCCTTAAAGGGCTTTTTAAAAAGGGAAAACGGTGAAAAACCGTTGCGGACCCGCCGCTGTAACCGGGGACGAAAACCGCAAGTAGTAAAAAAACCACTGTCCTATATTGGGATGGGAAGGCGCGGCAAGTAGAACGATCCGGAAGCCAGAAGACCTGCCTGTAGAAGTTTAGTACCAACACTCTTCGTGGAGAAAGGAGTGAGGGCATATGTGCATCGAGGATAAAAACGGAATCCCCGAACCTGTCAACCAGTTAAACAGGTTCGGTTTTTTTTTGGGACTAAAGCTATAAACAAGGGGATTTAATTTTTCTAAATTCTAAACTCTAAATTAACAACAATTCACCTTAAAAGGAGTGCAATATAAAAATGATTATATTACCTACTATTAGACGATGTCTGCCTGTTTTATTCGTATTTTGTTTTTTGTTTTTTTCTACTTTAGTTTTTGCTGAAGATAGTAAAAATTCAGAGCAAGACTCAACAAATATTGACGTTGAGAGGTTAGATATTTTAGAAGAAAGATTAAGAGAGTTAGAAAGTAGAGCAGTTCTTTCCGAGCCGGAACTGCTTGTAAAGCAGAAAGAGATATTTGTTTGTAATAACGGTCATGAATATAACGACGGAGGTAATGGAAAATGTCCACTGGACGGACTGCCACTGGCAAAAAGTTTCACATACCAAAGAGAGAAGGTATACAGAAGACAGACTATCAGTGAAAAGATCGAAGAGGTACTGGCTGGTGAAGCAAGAAAAGGGGTTAGCATAGGTATTAGCAGTACTGCGACTGTTCAGGATGCCTTGCGGTTGAAAGGGAACAGTAATGAAGTTAATGGAGACTTATTCGGTGTCGGATCTCTGGATATCTTCTTTATTGCTAAGCCAGCTCTTTACACAATGTTCTTTGTAGATGTTGAAGCTATTGGAGGATACTCACCAGATACCCAAATAGAAAATATATCTGGCTTAACCAGTGATAGTGCAAGGCGAACTGTAAGTAAAGATGTAAATGTAGATGGTCGTATAGATGGCAGGGAAATGAATTTACGTGAAGCTTGGTTGAGTACAGAGTTACTTGGCCAGCGACTGACAATTACCGGTGGGATACTTGATCTTACCAACTATTTTGATTCAAACACAGTTGCAAATGATGAAACCACACAGTTTATTACAGATACGTTGGTCAATAACCCTCTCTTGGCTGCGCCTGGCAATAATGGAGGTGGATTGACAGCGGTTTTTGATTCTAAAACAGGGCTGATATTTAAAGTGGGACTACAGCGTGGAGAAAACGCAATGAGCAATCTGGAAAAGAAAAATTATTCTGTTTTTGAAGTTGACTATCTATCCCATTTTAGAGGCCTGCCAGAAGGGCATTACAGATTATGGTACAGAATTAATGAAAGTACAAATCGTGAAGATATGGCCTGGGGCACAAGCATAGATCAGAAGTTAACTTCCTCTGTAACTCTATTTGGAAGGTTCGGACAACAATTCACCTCAAAAAACGTTAACCGTGATGATTTCTTTTACAGCGCAGGAGTGCAGTTTAAGACACCTCATGTTTTCGGAATTCAGGACGCATGGGCAGTAGGTTTTCAGTCTACAGACCTGGCATCCTCTGGCGAAAAGGAAACACTTGTAGAAGGATATTATAATCTTTTTCTTACTGACAACCTTAGGACATCGTTTCATATCCAGTATCTAGCTGATTCGAATGTCGGTGGTGCAAATAAAAGCTATATGCTTCCTGGAATGAGAGTACAACTTGATTTCTAGTTTCACACTGTTTTCACTCTGTTGAACTGATTTCAGTCAGATTGTGCCAATTAAGTAAAATTATAATTTACTAAGCTTATCAATCTAAGGAGGATTGAAATGAAAAAAAAATTTATATTTTT
>CAYWZR010000140.1:0-6422 GCA_964462885.1 uncultured Nitrospirota bacterium | reverse complement strand
AGTGTGAAGGCACCTGTTCAAGAACAACAGCATTAGCACCGATTTTAACAAAATCACCTATATTTATAGCGCCCAGCACCTTAGCTCCAGCGCCAACTACTACGTAATTACCCAGAGTCGGATGACGTTTCCCCTGTTCTTTACCAGTGCCTCCAAGTGTAACGCCTTGGTATAAAAGGCAATTTTTGCCTATTTCAGTAGTCTCCCCAATGACCACGCCAGCCCCATGATCAATGAAAACTCCTGGAGCAATTTTAGCTCCGGGGTGAATTTCAATACCAGTCAGGAATTTTGCAATCTGAGAAAAAAAACGTGGAAAAAACGGAACACCCCGGCGTAAAAGGCGGTGATTTATGCGGTACACCAACAACGCATGAAAACCGGAATAGGAAAAGATAACCTCAAGAGGGTTTCGAGCCGCAGGGTCTCGCTCGAACACCGCCTTGTAATCTTTTTTTATCTCAGACCAAAAACCCATGTTTAAGGTATTAATGGTAGCACATGGGTATAGAAAGGCGAAAGGTGTAAGACGTGTCTCTCTCCAGCTCTCTCTTCAGTTTTCCTTTTAGGCAATCCTCAGAACTTCTTCATAACTGGTCAATCCTTCAGCAGCCTTAATTAGTCCATCCTGACGGAAGGTGTGGTATTTTATCGTGCTTGCAGCATCTTCAAGCCCACTTAAACCAGACTTGGAAAGTATCGCATCCCGGAATTCGTCGTTAGGCAGGATAAGCTCAAACAGACCGATACGATGACTATACCCGGTAAGCCCGCATGCCGGACAACCAGTGCTTCTAAATAATTTTGGCGTTGAGACACCTGTAAGTTCCCGCAGCTCTTCAATCAGTTCTTCCGGAGGTTCATAGTCTTCAATGCATTCCTGGCATAGTCTGCGAATCAGCCGCTGGCCTAGAATTGCTGTAAGGGATGAATGAAGCAGAAAAGGAGGAACTTCCATCTCAAGCATAGTTGAGATACTGGCTACGGACTCGTTTGAAAGAAGTCTCCCCATAACAACCGTCTTGGACAGTGATGCATGAAGGGCCGAGATGACTGCCTCACGACTCATCAATTCGCCAACCATCAAAACATCCATATCCTGCCTAAGTACGGATTGCAGTCCCTTTTCGTAGCTGTAGCCTGCCTTATCGTTGGACTGTCCCTGACTTATTCCTGGCAGTCTGTTCTTTACCATTCTCTCAAACGTGAATATTGCCTTTTCCGATGTCTTTAAATAGTTCAAAGCAGCATAAATAGTAGAACTCTTTCCACTATCGCTTGGACCGGTAATCAAAATAAATCCTCGTGAGCGGGACAAAAGTTCCTTGAATTTATCCAGAGTATTTGGAGCAAATCCAAGCTTTCCAAGCCTGAGTTCTTCTTTTGCAAAAGGCTGCTGAAATGTCATCACCATCCGTTCGCCATATAGAGACGGCATTGTTGCAATGTCGATATCGTAATACTGGCCGCGGGACCTTGCTCTGAAATATCCTTCGCACGGCACAAGTCTTTTAAGAATATCGATTGAACTGAGGATTTTAATCCTGTTAATGAAGTTCTGCTGTAGTTTAATTGGTGGTTTTGCAAGCAGTTTCAGTCTGCCTTCAACCCTAATATCTATTTCAAAGTAATCCTCGCCAGGCTCCACATGAACGTGGGTGGCTTCCTGTTCTATCGCCGCAAGAATTACCGCGTTGACAAGCCTGACAACCGGCGCTTCCTCGGCTGACTGAAGCGCCTCTTCAAGGTCTTCTTCGCTTATCCCCGGTTCGCCTTTGATAATCTCAAGGTCGGTTGACTCATGTATCTTTAGTGACTCTTCCCAGCCCACAGGTTTATCAAAAACATCCCGTATTTTTTGTTCAAGCGAGCTTATACCCGTGACCACCGGCGCTATCTTATGCCCTGTTATATAGGCAAGATCATCAAGAAGAATAAGATCCTTAGGGTTTGCCATTGCAACTGTAAGTACTCTGTCTTCAAGCTGTATAGGAAGAACAAGGTGTTTTCTTACAAAATTCTCAGGTATGATGGATAACAGAGGTGGGGTTGGAGAGTAGTTTTCAAGATTGATAGCAGGTGTGTTTAGCTGCCTGCTCAGCAAGTACTCGAGATCCTCCTCAGAAAGAATTTCCATCTTGAGCAACGTTGTACCGAGGCGCTTTCCTGTACGTTTCTGCTCCTCAATTGCTCTGTTTAGGTCTTCCTTGCTGACGATATTCAAGTCAAGCAAAAGTTCACCTATTCTCTGTCTGTTCTCCATACAGTTTTCCCTCCTAAATTGTTTTTAAAAAAGACCCTTCAAACACCGGAAACCCTCCGGTAAAAGGCATTGAACATGGAATGTATACCAATCACGCTTCCATAAAGATCCTGAAAAAATTTACTAAATTCACGCTGAACCCTGGAGATATCCATACGGCTAAGATCAGGTTTGTGAAGCAGAAGAGGTATTCCAGCTTGCATAAAGTTTGCCCGAACAGATGTGATCGGCAGCGCTGATGTAAGGAGTAAAGGCACATGTGCATAGTCAGTCCGGATACGTTTTAATTTGTTCTGCCCTTCGAAACCATTACCTCTTGCATCTTTAAGGAAATATCCAGTATCCGCCACTAACACCTGAATCTCCAGGATATCGGCAAACTTAAGCGCTTCAAAAAGCTCATCCATGCCTGTAAGAACCTGTGGATTAAATCCAACTTCATGCAATTTGTTTTCAAGGTGTATTCTCATGCGTGCATTATTTTCAAGAAGCAATATCGACAGGGGTAAAGATTTAGAGCCAGGTTCCGGTTCTATTGCTCTCTCAACGGGTTTGTCAACGCCCACATAGTCTCTGAAAGCACCCATAGCATCATCCCTGGATACTCCGAGGCCTGTCAGTGAGTCAGCGAAGTTGATAACCCTATCTAAGAGTTGGACACCCGATTCTTCGTTAGCCTCTGAAGATAACTCCTGGTCTTCAGGGGAATCTTTTTCTATTTTTGGACCAGTAATGGCTTCGCGGTCATAAACCTTGGCCACAATTCCCCCGTCTATTTGACTTAGAGCCTGTTGATACGTAGAACCTTTAGCATTATTTCCAACCTTGTTAGGGCTGGGAGATAACAAATTCTCTGACGAAGAAGAACAATCTTCACCAATGAGCTTGCTTTTGTAAAAAAGATCTTGAAAGACCTCTTTAAGTATCGCCGGTGTAACAAATTTTTCTTCCACAAAATAAGCATTTAAAAGAGCGGAGTCACAGATTATATTAATTAACCTGGGAGTTCCTCCTGACACACGTGCAATCTCTTTTACTGCCTCTTCTGAAAAAACAGATGTGTTTTGAGCTCCAGCCACAGATAATCGGTAACCAATATATGCTGCAACTTCATCCTCGGGTAGTAGTTTCAGATGATACGATACAATTTCATCGTCTGCCGGATCGACTTTTTTCAGCAACGCCACCTGTTCTTGAAGTTTGGGTAGTCCGGCAAGCAGGATTCGCACAGGATGCCGTTCATTAATCTCGATCTCCAGCATTCGCCAGACTTCATCAAGCGCGAATTCTTCAAGGTTCTGAGCTTCGTCTATTACAAATACCAGACAGCCATTCCCGCGGGCCTTATCAGTCAGACACTGCTTAAGGACTTTGCGAAGACCCTCCAGATCGGTAGCAACCGAATCAGTTTCTTCAACTCCAAGCGCATGAAGAACAACATGCAGAAACTGAACCCGATCATTACCTGCATAATTAAGTTGTATAACTTCGATATCAGAGGGAACAGCCTTAACAAATGACCTTAAAAGCACTGTTTTACCGGAGCCTATTGCTCCTGTAAAAACAACAAGTCTGTTTTTACCAGAGACCAGGGAAGAAAAGTATTCCAGCGCTTTATTGTAAGAGGAACTCAGGTAAAGATAGTCTGGATCGGGAGTTGGGTTGAACGGTTTATTTTTAACCTCGAAGTGTTTTTTGTACATTAGTTTTTTAGTTTAGCTAGATTAGTTAGGTATTTATTTCAGATGTTTAGGCTGAAAGCTCAAAGCATCTTAAATAAATCTTAAATAGATCTTAAATAAACTAATATGCCCTTAGTCTACTCAGCTATAATTACATTTCCTTAAGCATACATTACAAAAAGTCAAACCGCAAGCATTTTTGCAGCATTCTTACAGGCAAAAGGTGACAGACCTCAGGAAAGAAAGATCAGGATCCTGAGAATGATTCCTTTAACTTTTGGTAAAGTTCCTTGCTGTCTTCCTTTAAAGTGTACTCCTTTTCTAAGCTTTCCATTGGTACCTTTTCCTTCAAATTAAGAACCCTTTCAAGATTGTCCGTTACCAGCATCATCTCAACAAAGCCCTCGCTTGCTTTGCTTGGAATCCAGAACGTCTCGATCGAAGACTCCTTGGCAGTAATGCCGACTCCCAACTTCCCATAGCTTTTTTTAACGTAAATACCCTCAGTTATTTTTTCTGACACTTGATTTCTCCTTTATCCATTAGTTTTTTTGAAGAGCACATCATATTCGTGCTCAAGAGATGTTATCTCTTCCTTGGTTTTACTTAACTCTTCTTGAAGTTCAGCAATACGTACTCTGCTAGCAGCGAGTTCATCGTCTTTTTCTGCCTGATGCGAGTCCATATCCCAATTTTCAACTAATTGCTTGAGCGCAAAGTTTTCCTTCTCAAAAGCTATAATGAGCTCGGAGATCTTATTGTCTACCTCTTTTAACCTGCTCAACTCTTTCGCAGTCTCCTGAGCACCGGACCCCTGTTCAAGCATTTCAAGAGTGTCTAAAACACTTGCCAGTTCCACCTTCTGCTCGCGGAGAATTTTTATCTGAAGAGAGTTCATTAGAACAACATCCTGGGGTGTTGCCGAGATACTGTCATCTTTAGCCTGTTCGGACTCCTGGGCCGACACCTGTTTTTCTGCTTTACTACTCTCTTCCGTTTCTCCTGCCTTTTCAACAACACTCGGCTCAGAGGACTTTTCATCAGAAGAAGACTTTTCTACAGCATAAGCCTTCTCTAGTTCAGACTCCAGACCACGGATTTCATTCTTAAGAGCTTCAATTTCGGCAATCGTATCTTCTGCTTTAGATTCCGGTGATACAGCGCGAGCCTCCTCCAGTTCAGATTCTAGCCCTCTAATCCTTTCCTTTAGAGCCTCAACTTCCTCAGCCGTACCTTCTTTGTCCTCTTCAGGTTTAGATTCGGACTTTGAGTTCTTCCGTAATTTAATTCCAAGCAGCACCACAGCTACAAGAAGAACTATTACGGCCTCTATCAGGCCGAGTAGCACAATATGCGGAATTCCTATCACTACTTTTTCTTCCTCAATAAATTTTGCAATAAACCTTGCAATCTTCGCCGGTATATCCAGGATACGGTAAAAACAGCGATTAAAACATTCAGGATCAAAAACTGGACAACCGCGTGTCCCCAGCCAGAAGAGCCGGAAGATTCTTCAGAAACCTCAGTTTTAGTTCCAGTTTCAGCCTCAACTAATGCATCCTGCTCCAAAATTTCAACCTTCATATCCATTTCAGGGTATTCAATCCACGCATTAACGTCAAGAACCGGCCTCAACTTCAAGTGGACACCGTAAACACCTGCTTTAAGAGGATTACGCAGGGAGGCCCTGAAACCTTCAGGAGTTGGCATGAAATCCAGGGCTGTATTGTTTTCCCCACTGTTTAGCTCACCCTCGAGAGTGACTTTTTCAAGAGATAATTCACCGTCGCGACTCCTCAGGCGCACATCCACAAAACCCTGTCCATCAGTCACAAGATAATTCACCGACGGAATAAACCACCAATCGTTTACCCTAAAGGCTGTTTCCCTAACACGGGAGAAGGTTGAGCCTTCAGCGTTAACCATAAGCTTATAGGCCCCTGTTTCGTGAAAGCTTATCTCGGCAGAAAAAATCCCGTCACCGGATTCTCTGTCGCCCTCTTTTCCGTCATCAAAAAGCTCGATTGTATCTACATCTTCGGCATTTGGTCCAAAAACAGTAAGAGAAAATCTAGTGGACTCAAGTATATCTTTCTCATTAAGAAGTTCGGCATTACGCGTAAGATAAACCTCTACCGGCAGACGCATATCCTTGGACAAAAACGGCTCTTTCATCGAACATTCCAGCTTAAGATCCGTAATAAGAACCACCTTGTTGCCGTTTCCGTGACTGAAGCGTATGGTCCACGTGCCCTGAACCGGTCGACTCATGGTAAGCAGATCGTAAGCCTCTGTCGAAAACCTTTGAAATTCGCTTGATTCTCTAAAGGTTTTTACAATATTACCAGAAGGAGTAATAAGTTGAACCTGCACATCCGGCGAAGCTTTTTTTGCAATAAGTGTGGCTTCGGATACGGAGCTGTCTATCAAAAACTTATTGCCTGTAACCGGGGTTGCTTCTGGTTTTTTCAGACTTT
>CAYWZR010000139.1:0-6447 GCA_964462885.1 uncultured Nitrospirota bacterium | reverse complement strand
GAGACATTGTCAGCATTTGGAGGCACCACATTCAGTGACTACTACCGTGGTCTGGTGAGCGAAGTGGGTGTAGATGTATCTGCTGCCACACGTGAACGTGTTGCCTCGGAGTCTGTTCTTTTTCAACTCGAGACCAGGCGTGATGAATTTGCAGGCGTATCACTAGACGAGGAAGCCGTAAACCTTGTTCGTTTTCAACGTTCTTATGAAGCAGCCGCAAGAATCATATCAGTAACTGAAAATCTATTTGAAACGATAATGAACATGTAATAGGCGAGTGATAAGCTATGCGTATTTCTAATAATATAATGTACAGCAAGTTTCTTCTTAACATAAGAGACAATGTCAGCTCTATATACCAGGAACAGGAAAAAATAGGTTCTGGAAAGAGAATCAACAGGCTCTCGGACGACCCGGTGGGTATATACAAGGCCATGGGTTTTCGTGACAGGATTCGATTGATAGATCAGTACCGTAAAAACGCGAATGAATCTGAGACAGTTCTTACAGCATCGGAAACAGCAATAAGCGGTGTGGAAAACGCTAGTATAAGAGCTTATGAGCTAGCGATTCAGTACGCCAATGGAACCTTGACAGCTACCGATCGCCTAAATGGGGCAAAGGAACTGGAAGAAGTTCGGAATGAGATTGTGAGCCTGGCCAACAAAAAGGTGGGTTCCAGATATCTATTTAGCGGCTATCAGACCAGCGCCCCACCCTACACTGAAACCATGCTGGTTAGAACCGGAGTAAACGACCAAATGGTATTCGATGTTGGAGGAGGTGATGTCACGATCTCTCTTCAGTCTGGAATATACACCCCTGAGCAACTAAATCAAGAGATTAAGACAAAGCTTGAGGCGGCAAACGGCTCGACTGATACCTATACAGTAAGCTTTAACTATTCTAAGCAGAAAATTCAGGTAGCCAACGATGCTGGCAATGCTAATACCCTGCTTCTTAGATGGTCGGCCGCAGGGTCCACAGCAGCCTCTACATTGGGATTCGATTCAGTTGACGACTCCGTGGCTACCGGATCTTCTGCTGTTGCTGATAGCGCCGTTACTTTTGAGCGTGGATTTACAGTGACGGCATCCAACAATGTTTTCATGGCTGACCTTGGTGATGGTGACGGTGTAGCAGCGGTTACACTTTCGCCTAATGCCTATACTTCCTCGGAACTTGCTGCCGAGATTAAAACACAACTCGAGGCGGAAGATGGTGATGCAGGAAACACTTACTCGGTTACTTACAATGCACAATCACAGGCATTCAGCATTACCAATGACACTGGAAATAACCCGGTTACTTTAGCGTGGACCAATGCGGGAACCACAGCCGGCAATCTGCTTGGTTTCTCTACGAATGTTACGCTTAACGCCGGAGAGGCGGCACAAAGCGATGCACTTGCTGAACTCTCCTCATTATACGTGTACCAGGGAGATTCCGGCAGTATTGATGTCGAAATTGCAAGTGGTGTCAGTTCTACTATAAACGTCCCAGGCAACGATGTTTTTGATTCCATTCTTACAGCAATGGATGGATTCATTGCTTCGATGAATGGGAACGATATAAGCGGTATCAATAGTGCCATCGGCGATATTCAAAATGGGGAGGAATTTTTGTTTAATGCCAGGGCAACAATAGGGGCACGCTTAAACAGAGTCGATCAGGAGCGTCTAAGGCTGGACGAAGAAGACGTGGTTGTAAAGGCTTCTCTTTCTAGTATTGAGGACACAGATGTGTTAGAGAGTGTAGTAGAAATATCCAAGCGGGAAGCTTCTATGGAAGCGCTTAGAATGACGGGCTTTCAGATTCTCAGCAGATCGCTGTTTGATTTTCTAAGATAGAATTAATAGATCTAAGTTGAACAATTTTCTTACTCGATCCGGGAGATAATATGATATGATGAGTACTATCTCACCACTTTACGGTGAAATAGTACTTATTTTTTTGTAAGTGCCTAAGGAGGGCTGAATGCTTGTACTGACAAGGAAGTCGGGCGAAGGGATATGGATTGGCGACAATGTACATATAGTTGTTGTTGATATTCGTGAGGGGCAGGTGAAACTGGGAGTCGAGGCCTCGCGTGAGACGCCGATATACCGAGATGAAATTTACGAGAAGATCAGAAAAGCCAATATATCTGCCTCAGATCTTGGGACAGATGAATTCGAGTGGATAAAAAGAGGTTTTAAAAATAAGTGAAAATCAAGACAACTAGATTTGGAGAAGTTGAGATTGATGACAACAAGGTAATAAGTTTTCCAAGAGGTATACTGGGCTTTGATCGTTTAAAAACCTATTTTTTAATGGATTACAAGGATACCCCTATAAAGTGGCTTCAATCCACAGATAATCCTGATGTGGCTTTTATGGTGGTTGACCCTCTTTTATTCTTTCAAGACTATGTGCCGGAACTAAGCCCGGTGGAAAAAAATCTTTTAGAAGTTCAAAATCCTGCTGACGTGGCAGTATTAGCTATCATGAACGTAAACAGGAATCAGGACCCTCCGGTAACTCTCAATCTCCAGGCTCCTCTTGTACTTAATGCGACCTCTATGAAGGGTTTTCAGATTGTGTTAGAGAACTCTAAATTTGGCGTAAGAGAAGTCGTGGCGATCTGAATTCTTAAGATTCTTAAGATTTTAAAGATTCTTAAGACTCTGAAAAATCTAAAAAAGGTGAAGCTGTTTTGGGAGAAGCCATAAGCAAGGAAGTCATCTCGGAACTTGAGGTTGCCCTGAGGGAAACGGACTTAAAGCAGGAAACCATTGATTCTATCATCAGGTCGCTTAGACTTCGTCATCGTAGGTGGATTGTTGTGCGTTGGGCGGCTGTGATAGTGTCGATAGTAGCTCTTTGCGCTGTTTTCTACCTGGGTATTGTAGTCGGAAGAAACCGAAGCATTGTCTGGCCTGTTTCAAACTCTGGCCCCAGAGTGACGCAGAAAACTCCATCTCTACCAGAAGTAAAAATGCCTCCTGTTTTGGTTCCAGAAATTCTCGGCATTCCTTCCAAACCTTCTGATTTGCTGAAAACATTTTCTGTAGAAACTGAACAAGAACCTAAAACAGAAGAAAGAGTTGAAGAAAGAGTTGAAAAAATAGTTGAAGATGAATCGGTTCCTGTAGCTCCAAAATCGATCGAAAAAGAACTGATTGTATCAAAAGAAGCTGCCCCACCACCTTTGGTGCAAAAGCCAAAGGCCACAGTGGTAGAGGCCACTTCTTTATATGCCGTGGAACTGATAGGTTTTTCCAGCCCTAAAGAGAGTGCCGGACTTAACAAAAAACTAAGAAAACAAGGTTATTCGTCTTCTCTTCATAAGAAGGTAGCTTCGGACGGAACAGTTTTATACCGGGTATGGATAGGACATTTTAAAACCTCTAAAAAAGCACGTAATTTCATTGATAAGCTCCGCCGTAATGAAGGTCTCGAGGGAAAGATAGTTGAAAGGACCAATTGAGAAAATAGCTCAATTGGGTTTCTAAAAATATCCGGTTGAGGTAGTGGGTAAAGGTGTGATTTGACCTATATTTGCTATCTGTCCATAAATTTAGTTCCCCTATCTGGCATTCCGGCAGTTCTCAAGCCGGAATCGAGTATTTGCAATGCGTTCTGGATGCCGACTAAAGACCTCGGGCATGACAAAAATAAAAAAAGACAATTTATGAACAGATGCTAATTACAGGTTCAACCCACTTTATAGCCCTTACAATTACTTTGTAGTAAATGTTCTTACCGAACTCTCCGTTTCTCTCCCACTACCATCCTTTGCCACCACTTTCCATCTGTATGTAGTGTTGGAAGTGAATCCTGTTCCCCTATATGTTTCATAGCCATCAGCACTGTCTACTCCTCCGCCACTTCCACCGCTTCCGCATGAAATAAACAGCATACTGCTTGTCATTACAACCACTGCAAGTAGCATCATTACCTTTCTTCTATCTCCGACAAGAGCTGCTGCAAACATCAGCAGACCAAAACCTGTTCCGGCATAATATAGGCTGTTGCTTTCTAAGGAAGCAACCGATTCAATTTTACAGTCTGTGAAATTAAGATTTTCTTCACAGGCTAAAAAGTCATAAGTAATTTTATCTCCGTCCAAGTCCGTAGAAGGAGCCCACTTGAAGGTAATTGTTGTTTCCAGTCCTGACTGTCCGTGAGACGGGTAGACAAGCACCGGAACAGTAGGAGGATTTCCAGGCGGGTCCAGAACTCCGTCACAGTCGTTATCTACGCCGTCATATACATCGGTTACACCCGGATTTACATCTGGATCGCTGTCATTACAGTCGCCTCCACATGATGTGTATCCGTCGCTGTCGTTATCGAGGTCTTCATCTGTAGAGCCATTGCAGTCATTGTCGATTCCGTCACCACATATTTCCTGGACGCCTGGGTTGATTTCAGCATTGGTGTCGTCGCAGTCGTTTCCGCCACATGAGGAATAACCGTCGCTGTCAGTATCGAAACCGTCATCAACAATGCCGTTGCAATTGTTATCAATACCATCACATATCTCGGTTGCACCTGGATAAATTGTAGAATCACTGTCATCGCAGTCGCCGCTACATGAGGCGAAACCATCGCCATCAGTATCTATCTCATCAGTAGTGGCATCGCAGTCGTTATCTAGACCGTCACATACTTCCTCTGCGCCAGGATTGATACTGGCATCAGTGTCATTACAGTCTACACAGACCGCATACCCATCACCATCAATGTCGTCGAAACCTTCATCAACAAAGCTATCGCAGTTATTGTCTACGTTGTCACACACTTCCTCTGCACCAGGATAGGCAGCTGCATTAGTGTCGTCACAATCCACAGGCCCACAGTCTCCACCCTCAATTGCATAGCCATCACAGTCCATGTCTGTACATGATGCATTGACGATCAAGGTACGCTGATCAAGTCCGGGATGTGTGGCATTTGGGCTAAAACTATTTAGTACGCCAAGATTTGAACGGATATTTGTTGCTGCTCCAGCCCAGATATAAGTTCCGTTTATAAGGTGCATTTTAAGGTTGTATTGATTTACGACAGTATTAGCAGGAGTATCGACTTCTATACAGGTTCCGTCAGTACTAAGCTTTAAAACATTTAGGGTACCTACACAAACTTTAGTTACATCTCCATAGCTTGTAATTGGACCATTCGCACCCGCAGAAGGCTCAAGAATTGTAACTGTAAAATTGACACACGTGGTACTACTGGTTCCCGTAACTGTATACCCGTTAAGTGGCGTGAGAGTAAATACCTGGGGCGGCTTTTCACCGGCGGCTATAATTGATGTACGCCAGATAGGCAACCCGGAATAATCGCCGTCTGTGTCTGCTCCTGTGTTAGTAGTTATATTCCATTCCTGCATACCGCCCTGAGCATTGGCAGGATCGCCGTCAAGGTCAATATTAAAAAGATTGGTAAAGTATTCGCTGGCTCCGGTTCTGGAGTTGTAGAATGTCTGTGTCTCCATCCATTGCGCCATGTAGTAACTCCTGAAACCAGTGCGGGATAGCAGGTAAATTTCTGTGCTAAAATCTATTGCGCTGGTAGCAAGCAGTTCCTCTATAATCTCTCGCACCTCGGCAGGATTTTCCGGCTCCAGATTGTTATTACCCGGGTCACCGGTAATCCACCACGGCACCATAAATGGCAGCTTTTTGGGGTCAGACTCCCCCAACACACCTTTGTCTATCATCTTAAGTGTTGGAGTTCCGCTGAATGCGATGTCCGGATCAAGGGCAGGATCAGGATCAGGGCAGACCGGATTTGCGTCCCAAGGCTGGTTGCATCCGTAATACTCATCAACCGTGCGTGTGTCGAACATCACTGCTGTTGAATCTGTCGCTGTCAAAGCGGTGTAGGCATTATCGGCTGATACACTCGTAAAAGCCTGTGCTGTATGCGCTATAAATAAAAACAGTCCCGCAAGCCCCAGGAACATTATATATGTCTTTTTGGCTTCCATAACTCTTACCTCCAAATATCGTAGTCCATATAAATTATGTACTCTTATATTTTATAGGATTTACTAATTAATCTGCAATGCTTGTGCCAATTTTATAACATATTAATATTTAAAGTTTTTTTGAAATGGTAGCTTTTAAAAAAGAAAAAGTGTAAACTTTTCCGACAGTAAGATTTACGAGGAGTTTATTCTTTACTTACAATACATTAAAAGTGTGTCTTAAAAATATTGCCTGAAAAATAGGCAGATAATGTCTAATTTCAGAGAAATACAGTAAAAAAGTGTAAACTTTTTCGACATGCAAGGGGAGAGACCCCAAAAAGCTCCGTTTTTTTCTTCCACAAAAAAAGAGTGTCATAAATATAAATAATGATTGTATGTCCAAAATGAATTGAAAAAGCAATATTTGGACAGACTTTTTTGGGCAAAGAACTGGGGTAGCAACCTTAGTGCCCATGTACCTAATTTGC
>CAYWZR010000138.1:0-6540 GCA_964462885.1 uncultured Nitrospirota bacterium | reverse complement strand
AGGTTATAGGAAGGTGAGGTGTAACTCGGTGCTGCTGTTTTACCGTATGCTTGACAGTTAGAATACAAAACAGGAACATTGATAGTTCGTAGGAGGTCAGAAGCCATGGCTTCTGACCTCCTACATTAGTAAACTATCCAAGCTTTTCGTTTTCTTCCTGGCGTGTTTTGCATTCTATGCAGAAAGTTGCAACCGGACGTGCTTCAAGACGGCGGGCGTCAATCTCTTCCCCACAGTCTTCACAAATTCCGTATTCGCCATTGTCGATGATTGCTATAGTCTCGTCTATTTTTCTAATTAACTTGTACTCTCTGTTTCTTAGACGCAACATAAAGTTTCTATCGCTTTCAGCAGAAGCCTGATCCCCTGGATCTGGATGGTTTTCTTCATCAGGAAGTTCACCTCGAGTTGCCTCGGCCTCAGCAACCAGTTTGGTCTTCTGTTCAATCAACTGTTTGCGAATACGTTGTATTAATTCTTCCCGTTTGGTCAGACTCTTCTCTGCGGTTGTTGCCTTCTTCATTAATCCGCTCCTGTTTAGGAAATTAAATAGTAATATAAAAGTTAAATAGCAATATAACAGATAAGGCTTCTGCTAGTCAAACTACAAGAAAAATTACAAGAAAAATTGCGAGAAAAACAGAAGAAATGGCGTAGTTGTTAGGTGGATAGGTTTAAGGCTGAAGAGGAATTAGGGAAGATACCAAAGATATGTATTTAACAAAGGAAGGTTAATAAGAATGTAAACCTTATTAGTGGCTAGTTTGTAAAATACCTGGACAAAAAAATCTTTTTGAAAATTTAAAAAATAGGCAAATAAACAGATTAAGGGCTACGTCAGGATTATGGAGGACCTATCAATTTACGAATAGTACCTTTTAATTCAGTCAGATCGGAAGATTTCACCACATAGTCCTCAGATGCCCATATTGCGAAATCATCGTGATAGTCGTAGGCAGTGGACATGATGATGGGGAGTTGCGGGTTTTTCTCCTTCATCTTCCGTAGAACCTGTATGCCATCCATATCCGGCATCAGAACATCAAGTGTTACCAAGTCTGGTTTGATCTTGTCGAGCTTTTCCAGTGCCTCAATGCCGGAACTGGCGATATGGACATCGTAGCCTTCCTCCTCCAACTCGGTCTGATACAAAAGCTGAATGCGTTTATCGTCGTCAACTACCAGGATTGTCATCAGATTCACTGCCCCCTTAAGTTTTTGGAGTCGTTCAAAAATAGCTTCGCAATTGCACCCAAATATGAGCACAAACAGTGGAAAATATTTTCTGGCAATTTCATGTTGCCAAATCAGACGTTAGAGTTTAACAAAAAGCACTATATATAATAGCACTTTAGCATTCTATTTAGAGAAGGTCAAGGATGGTGGATTCTTATCCCTCGAAGTTTATCTGCGGGGGGAGGGTTTGCGGCGCTGTCCAGGCTTATCTGAGTTTGTTTTACGCCCGGGCGGACCGGAGTGTTTTTGTCCAGTTTCCGGTTTACGACTTCCATGACTTTGTGTGCTAGTCGACTTTGAGTATTTAGGGGATAGCTCTTTACGGCGACGCCTCGGTGGCTTTTTGTAGTGTTTAACTATTAAATGGTCTTCTACAGGTTTTGTCGGTATTTTCTGGTTTATATAGTCCTCTATTGACTCAAGCGAGTAAACATATTGCTCGCAAGCCAAGCTTATGGCCTTTCCATCAGCACCGGCCCTGGCCGTTCTTCCTATACGGTGGACGTAATCTTCGCTATCTTGGGGTAGGTCGTAGTTTATTACGTGTGTTACTCCATCAATATGCAATCCTCGGCTTGCCACATCAGTGGCTACCAGTATAGGAAGCGACCCTGCTTTAAAATTTGAGAGAATTTTCTGGCGTGTTTTTTGCGCAATATCACCGGTTATAGCGGCAGCTTTATAATTGTTGGCATTTAACAGGTCCACTATCTGTTCAGCCATAGTTTTAGTGTTGACAAAAATAAGGCTGCGTCCCATGTTTTCATCTCTTAAAACTCCCAGAAGCAGACCTATCTTTTCGGTCTTTCCTACATGATAAAGTTCCTGGGTGACCTTTTCGACCGTTATCTTTTCGGGTGTAAGCGAAATTTTATCCGAGAGGTTCATATGCTCATAGCAGAGTTCCATTACACGGTGAGACAGAGTGGCTGAAAAGAGCATGGATTGACGCTTTTGAAAAGGTTGCATTCTTCTAAGAATAAACCTGAGGTCGCTTATGAAGCCCATATCGAACATACGGTCTGCCTCATCTATTATGAGAAATTCCGTCTGTTTTAGACTGTAAACCTTTTGTTTCAGATAGTCGATCAGACGGCCTGGAGTGCCGACAACCACATCCACATCTCTAGCCAGGTCATCACGCTGTTTCAGGTAATCTATGCCTCCATATATCGCAAGCATTCGGAAGCCGGTAAATTTCCCTAGAATAAGAGCCTCGGCGTGTATTTGCGCAACCAACTCACGCGTTGGCGCAATAATCAGAACTTGTGGTGAAGGTGGTTGCTTGTGCTTGGACTTGGATTTAGTTTCTGTTCCAGGCTCTTCTTTTGCCTGTGCACCGGTTAGAGCAGGTTTACGCTTTAGAAGCATCCGAGAGAATACGGCTATTAGGAAGGCAGCTGTCTTGCCTGTACCTGTTTGAGCCTGGGCTGCGACGTCTTCGCCTTTAAGAGCACTGGGAAGTGTTGCGTTTTGAACAGGGGTACATTCGGTAAATCCGGCGGCTTCAATTCCCTTAAGAACCTCATCCGGAATATTCATCTTATTAAACAACATATTAGTTAATGTAACTTAATTCAGGTATTTTTTGCTTGTGAGGCCAGGTTGAAGGCTGTCAAAAGATGAATGTGGGAATATGGAAATCTTTTTGCGTAAGCCCTGGATATGCTATATTGTGTTCTATGCATATCATAATAATTGGAGCAGGAGAAGTAGGTTTTCATATAGCCAAATTTCTGTCTGGAGAAGCGGCGGACGTTGTTGTGGTCGACCAGGACAAAAACAAACTGCGCCGGATCACCGATGAACTGGATGTGGCTGTTTTGGCAGGCGAGGGCGGTTCACCGGCGTTGCTGAAGGAGGCAGGGGCTGACAAGGCGGATATGATGATTGCAGTCACCAATAGTGACGAAACAAATATGATTGCCTGTATGGTAGGAAAGGCGATCTTCAATATTCCCAGAAAAATCGCGAGACTCCGAAATCAAGAGTACCTTAAAAACACAGTTATTCTCAGCCGTGACAACCTGGATATCAATCCGGCTATTAGTCCAGAGCTTGAGGTGGCCGATGTGGTGGTGCGACTGATAGAAATTCCATATGCCGCAGAGGTTGAGGACTTTGAAGACGGGTTGATCAAGGTTATCGGATTTCGCGTCTATTCGAACTCGCCGCTAAAAGATAAATCGTTGAAGAAAATTCGGAAAACCCTATCAAAACCTTTTTTAATAGGGGCTGTCCTTCGTACTCCAGATGTGATCATTCCTACAGGTGATACGATTATCAGGGAGAACGATATCGTTTATGTTCCAGTGCGCAAAGAGGATCTGACCGATACTTTGAGCATTCTGGGAGCTGATCACCGGCCTGCAAAAAACATAATGATTGTAGGAGGAGGGCGTATCGGATTTTCTGTGGCGAAAAAAATGGAGGCTCAACCGGGGCGGACCGTAAAAATAATTGACCGGGGTGAAGAACGGTGCAGGTTTTTAACCAACCAGCTTTCCTCCACCATTATTTTAAACGGTGACGGATCTGACCAGAATTTACTGGTGGAAGAAAACATAGCTGATATGGATGTCTTTCTGGCCCTATCCAATAACGAAGAATTGAATATCATGTCCTCGCTTCTTGCAAAAAAACTTGGAGTCAAGAAGGTTATCACCCTAGTTAACAGGACAGACTACGTGGACCTTGTAAGTAGCCTGGGAATAGACTCTGTACTTTCTCCGAGACTGATTACAGCAAGCACGATTCTTAGATACATTCGCCATGGTGACATCAAGTCGCTTACTGCCATTGCCGACAACAAGGCGGAAATCATCGAGGCTGCGATCAACTCTTCTTCTTCTCTCTGCCGCAAGACTCTTGCTAAGGCAAAGCTGCCAAGGCATTCCCTAATTGGAGCTATCATCCGTGATGGAGCTACCTGCATACCTACTGGCCAGGATGTTATTGAGGAGGGGGATCGTTTGATCTTTTTCGGCACGACTTCGGCCATCCGCTCACTGGGAAAATTTCTTACGTGAATATCTTGCTTGTTCTGAACCTGACAGGCGCTGTTTTGCTTATCGCTTCTGTATTTATGATTCCCCCTGTTTTAATCTCATGGTTTGACGGCGGAAGTGATTTTGCGTCTCTGCTGATTATGTTTTTGGCGTCAGTCTTTGCGGGCCTGCTTTTGTTTCTTTTGACAAAGAAACAAAGCGGTAGTGTGGAATTTAAACACCGGGACGGATTTATTGTTGTAACACTCAGTTGGGTCACCATAGCCTTTTTCGGAAGCTTAAGTTACTATTTATCCGGTTTTTTCCCTGGTTTTACCGATGCCTATTTTGAGTCTATCTCTGGCTTTACCACAACAGGAGCATCTGTTCTTTACGATATAGAGGCTCTTCCACGGGGCCTTCTGCTATGGAGAAGCCTTACACAGTGGATGGGTGGAATGGGGATCATCGTTTTCTCACTGGCTATTCTTCCGATGCTTGGCTCGGGCGGGATGCAGATGTTCAAGGCTGAGGTGCCGGAAATCACAGTAGAGCGTCTTCAGCCCCGAATTGTGGATACGGCAAAGGCTCTCTGGTTGATATACGCACTCCTAACACTGGCGGCAGCTCTTTCCTATTTTGCGGCGGGCATGAATATCTACGATGCCTTCTGTCATGCCTTTACCACTCTTTCGACCGGAGGTTTTTCGACCAAAAACAGGAGTATTGCGCAATTTGATAATCCGCTTATAGATTCTCTAGTAACGCTATTCATGTTTCTTGGCGGTATAAATTTTTCGTTGTATTTCTATGTATTGAGAAAAGATTTTTCTCGTTTCTATCATTCTGTTGAATTCAGGTTCTACTTTTCCGTTACTCTTGCCGCTGCGTTTCTTATAGTTGGAGGTGTGTGGGGGGCGAATTACAGCTCGATTCTGGGATCAACGAGGTACGCATTCTTTCAGGTTGTTTCTGTTATGACTACAACCGGATATGCTACCGCAGACTGGGAGCTTTGGGGGGCGTTTCCACAGGCGTTACTTATGTTTCTCATGTTTTTCGGTGGTATGATAGGTTCAACCGGAGGCGGCATGAAGCAGGTCCGCATACTGGTTATGCTTAAACAGTCCTACCGGGAGATATACCAGTTGATTCACCCTCATGCATTCACCCAGGTGAAGCTGGATGGTAAAAGCATTCCGAAGGAAGTCTTGGGTGGGATATGGGGATTTCTCTTCCTATTTATATTTGTGTCGTTTATTGCCGCCCTGGGAATGACAGCTTCAGGGGTAGATTTGGTAACCTCTGTAACTACTGTTATATCGGCCATGTCCAACGTAGGGCCTGCCCTGGGACAGGCAGGGCCTGCCGAAAACTACGCCAGTATACCGATTGTGGGCAAATGGCTTCTGATGTTATGCATGCTTATAGGTCGCCTGGAGATCTATACAGTGATAATACTGTTTGTTCCTCATTTCTGGAAGAAGTGAGGCATAGGATTTAGTGGAAGAACTAATATATGTATTTAAGGCAAAGAAACTTTCGGGGACGTTGTTGTCTAATTTAACTTGTTCTGATATAATTGTATTCAATTGTACAAGTAATGGAGGGTTAGTATGCCACGACAGGCCAGACTTGATGCCCCTGGCACATTGCATCATATAATAATCCGGGGGATAGAAAAGAAGAAAATTGTAGATGACCGTTATGACCGGGAGGGGTTCATCACTCGTCTTGGCACCTTGTCATCGGAGACAAAGACATCCATTTACGCCTGGTCACTAATGGACAATCACGCGCATATACTGGTGAAGAGCGGCCCTAAAGGGATATCGCAACTCATGAGACGATTCCTGACAGGGTATGCGATAACATACAATAAGAGGCACAAACGTCACGGTCACCTGTTTCAGAATAGATACAAATCGATCGTCTGCGATGAAGACAGCTACTTTGCGGAGCTTGTTCGTTACATTCATTTGAATCCATTGAGGGCTGGCCTGGTGAAAAACCTTTCAGAGCTTGACAGATACGCCTATTGCGGTCATAGCGTTATCATGGGAAAGAGAAAACATCAATGGCAAGATCGCAATTATGTGCTAAAGTGGTTTGGTAATAAAGAAAGCGCCGCAATAAAGGCATATAGTTATTTTGTCATGGCAGGTATTGATGATGGTAAGAGGCCTGACTTGGGAGGTGGCGGCTTGATAAGGTCACTTGGCGGCTGGTCAGAGGTTATGTCGATGCGTCGACTCAAAGAAGGCCAGCTAACAGACGAGCGGATACTTGGCAGCGGCGACTTTGTGCATGAGATACT
>CAYWZR010000137.1:0-6623 GCA_964462885.1 uncultured Nitrospirota bacterium | reverse complement strand
GTGCTACAAGAAGAGCTTTTTTATGTAACGGACCATTTAAAAAAATGGCGTTATACCTATTAACAAATTTCACATGTTCCAAATCTTTCGAAAAATTAAGTCCCGCCATCCCGTGGGTGTACAGTATTTTGGGACACTTGAGTTCGGAGCCGTAAGAAGATAAACTGAGTTCGAAAAAAAGTTTAATGTTAGAAGATTTCAACCAGGGATAGGCGAACAGATTTTCATTGTAGGTAATCCCATACCTTGATGAAAGGAATTTAAATAATTCGAGTTTTTTTAATTTGGAACCCGGAACCCATTTCGTTGGACAAAAAAGCATGGGATGCATCTTTTTATCGTTTTTCAGAGAATCCACCAAGCCTCTTACATGTTCAAGGGAATAGAGCTGTGACAAGGCAAAAGCAACCTGCGACTTTGCGTTATTGCGATTGCAATAGGTTCTAACGACTTCAGCCTCTTCTCTGACAAAGATCCGATATACAGAGTTTAATAGAGTACGAAGATGTGGATTAAAAAATTTCTCTTCCCGCAATCGTGCTTTTAATTGATTTAGTTTTAGCATTAGGAATTCCTTAAGGTGTTTAGGCCGAAGGCTGTAGTAAGAAATCGAAGACAATTTGTTTGGCTGTTACGGACCCAACCTTCCACTTTTGGAAATCCTGCGGTTATTCGATAAATTAACAGAACTACCTCGTCAGTCAACTTAAATGCCCTAAGTTTTCTGTGATCACGCATGATTAATCCATAATAGCATTATGTCTTTCCTTCAGCCTTCAAGCTTCAGTCTATACACCTGTAATTAGCCTGCAATCTCCTTAACCCTTTCGTAATCCTCTTTAAAATCTATTTCGATACACTTACAAGCTGAAATATCGACAGGATTAAACCTTATCCCCTTGGAGATACAGATCTCTATGCCTTTTTCAAAGTAATCATCATCAGCACATTCTTTTAAACTTTCATGAAAAACGCTGAAGCTCTCGGCTGTAATCTTATTTACGCCAACAGATTCTCCCTCGGCATCCGTCACGCTCTTTGATATTTCAGTAATTCCTCCACCTTCACCTGTCTTATACTTAACCTCTTCTTCGCCGCACTTCGAAATATTTACGGCCATAACGTTACCCGGCTCGGACAGAACCCTTCTTATAACCTCAGACTCAAGAAAGACATCGCCGTTGATCCAGAGAATATCGTCCTCATCAATGCTTTCCAAGGCCATCATTAAACTCTTGGATGTATTGGTAATATGATAGAACGTGTTATATCTATAGATGAGATCCGGAAATTCCTCCATGATAACGTCTTTTTTAAAGCCTACCACCACTATTATTTCTTTTATGCCATTATCTCTAAGTAACGCTACTTGGTTCTCCATTATAGTCTTACCAGAGGGCAGTATCATTAAACATTTTGGCAGTTGATTTCCGATCCTGGTGCCGGTTCCTGCTGCTAGAATTATTGCTTTCAAAGTATCCTCCTTGGAGCTCTTGAGCAGAGTCAACCACTCATTCTTCAGTTTATTTAGAGTCTGTCCATAAATTCAGTCTCTCTATCTGTCATTGCGGCAATCCTTAAGCCGGAATCCAGTCTTTTAAGTGAGTTCTGGATGCCAGATTAAAGACTTCTCGGGCATTACAAAAATAAAAAAAGGCAATTTATAAACAGGCACTATTTAGTAACTTCTCATTGTGTAGTAGCTAACGCATGCATCACAGATGCGAATTATCGTAGTTAAATCCGCTAAACGTAGCAAATGTGATCAACCCTGAAAAACAGAAGTTAGGTTTATCGATCTTCCAGGGACTAGATTCCTCAAAAAATCATCGCAGGGCAGACAGAGAATATCGTTTATCTTCAGGCATTCATCACCTCTATATAGGAACAGGGGAGTAGCCTGTGGATAGTCCTTATGAAATGTGATCAATCCATTTAAATCTCTGGAACGGATTATTTTGGAATTTTTCACTTCAATTGCTAAGAATTCCTGAGGGCCATAAAAAATAAAATCAACCTCTACGCCTGATTTAGTGCGCCAGAAAAAAAGCTCATGCTCGTCTCGGCTATAGGCATTCCAAGATCTCAGGTGCTGTCCGACAAGCCCTTCTAATGCCGCTCCTCCTATTTCCTCAGGAGCATCCAATGGTCCTTTCGGGCGGATGGATTTAAAAACTCCTGTATCAAAATAATAAAATTTTGGATGCTGTGAAATACGACGTTTTGCCCGTTTATTGAAAACAGGAAGTCTAAAGGCTAAAAGCAGGTCTTCAAGAATTTCAATATAACCTTCAACTGTTTTACGTTCAACCTGACAATCTCTGGCGACCTGTGAGGTGTTCAAGAGTGATCCATGTGAAAAACTGACAGCCTCAAGAAACCTGGAGAAGTTCCCAACATTACGAACCAAACCCTCCATTTGAACTTCTTCCCTCAGATAAAGGGCGACATATGCCTTAAGCACGTCTTCTGGATCATCAGCTCCCCAAACCAGAGGCAAAAGGCCGCGCTGCAATGCGAGATCAAGATCAAAATCAGCACCTAACTCAGCCGCCATAAAAGGATGTAATGTTTTTAGTAGTGCCCTTCCAGCCAATAAATCAACACCGGATCGCTTGAGTTTTCTTGAGCTTGACCCTGTAAGTATAAATTTTAAAGATTTTGTTTCCTCTATCAGTTGGTGAACCAGGCCCAATAACTCTGGAACCTTTTGAACTTCGTCAATGATAACAGTTTTTGTTGAGGAATGCCCGCTGATAAGTTCCTGGAGACGCTCAGGTTTTGCAGAGAAAATTCTGTAACTTTCCGGACTTAATAAGTCGATGTAGATTGCATCCTTGAAATATTGTTTTATCAAAGTGGTTTTTCCTGTTCCACGGGCTCCAAACAGGAAAAAGCTCTTACTGGACGGCTTGAAAAATCTGGGTCTTAATTCCATTTTAGCTTCCTTTTTGGAATCAACTCTACCAAAATTATCACATAAATAGGAGGCATTGTCAACAGATTCGAGGCTCAAACGGTAATGATCAGCGATCTTCTTTATCTCGCTTTAGTTAAGGCGAAAGTTTATTGCTGTCTGTCTCCTCGATGCAAAATACTCCCAGATCCTGTTTTTAGGATAGCTAAGGGCTTGTCACAAAATAACTTGCGTTTTTCGCGCTCAGCTTTGAATTGGATTTGCCTGGTCCGATTGAGCAAAACCGAAGGAATAGCAGGGCTATTTTGAGGATTTTGCGATTAAGAAACAGTCAAAGACGGCCCGAAGATGAGATGCTAAAACGTTAAGTTATTTTGGGACAAGCCCTAAGACATAAGACAAGACCTCCTTTAAGAGTTTTTCATTAAGAGCTTGTTACCAGACTACCTTGGCTATCTTTTTCAGAATTTCTTGATTTTCACCAAATCTACATATTGCATCACAGTGTTTCCGCAAATCTGAAAATAGGATGTAATGAATTTTGATGTTGTTGCCTTTAATCGCCGGTCGATTTAGCTGCAATACCAATTCCTTTTCTCTATTGTCAGGAATAATCAGAAAAAGAGTAGAGGGGTCTTCTGGAAATGAGTAGTACAAATCAGTAAGTCTAAGTATTCCAGAATATATTGATGTACTTTTTTCAACTTCAAAAGCACTAACAATTTTATTTGTGCCTTTTTTAAACCAGGTTACATCTATTAACGCAATAGTGTTCCTAGTATCTTCTTTATCGACATCAATTTCAGGAAAATCTGATAAACTTATAAATGAGAAGTTATTCCCATCATGGGATCTTGATCGGTCGTTTGATGCACTAATTACGTCATAACCTAATGAATGGCCAATTTTCAGGAGGTGGTACTGCATCTCTGTATGCAAATCTTCCTCTTCCTTCTCATCCACTACTTCTTTGTGACGTTTTTTCAGAAGGTTCTCTATTTTTACCTTCTCTTTTTCAGATAGAGTGTCCTCATCAGTGACCATGATCTTTTTGACGCCAATATCAAACAAGAAACCAGAAAATGCGCCGAGGTCTTTAGAAAGGGCGTTTCTATATTGATTATTTTTTTCTAAAATAACCTCCCGCATACGAAGATATTCCTGCCATGAACCCAGTTTAATTTTATCTTTGAATAGTTTATTAAATCCATTAACTATTGCGGTATTAAAGGGTGGCATAATTTCGGGGTGAAGAAAATATAAGATATTGGCCACCGCTGGTCCCAAACCTTTTATTTTTCTCTGATCGAGACGTATTATCTCTTTTATTATTTGCTCTTCCTTTGTGGTGTTATAACAATTTTCAAGGAACTGACCAAATGCCACCTTATTCTCTTCATTTTCATAAATATCTGGTACTCGAAGCTTCGGCTTCCAGTAAAAGGCATGTGATGCACCGATAAAAACCTGTTTTTGTTCTGTAATACAGTTTAAGACAAACTCTAAAGAGGATTCTTTATAATCGTTTCCAAATTTTTTAGTTTTAATATCCTGTATTACACTTACAACGCCGCGGCGTATTGAGCGAAAAGCTTTCAGACGTTCATTATTGTTGATGAACCATGTATTAAATACAGATTCATCATCTGATTTATATTCTTCAATAATATCCAGTAATTCTCTATTCATTTCAGTTTCCAGATCTCGTTTTTAAGGTAAACTTCAAGCTTTACCTGCCAGTCTTCAGTTTTCTTTGATACAGTAGAAACTCCGTTTCAAATGGGGAAGGTTTATCCTTCATGACCGTTTGGCCAGCAGAAAGGTCTTGCAGGCTTTTGCCATAAGCTTTTAACATTTGGGGCAATTGATTCAAAAGCATACGTTTCTTTGGAATACGTCCAATGCCTTTGTATGAAATTATCTTATAGGTGTGATCTTGCCCTTCTTGGCCAAGAATTTTTTCCAAAATAGATTCCAATGCTATTTTCCCTGATGCATCTTCGACAAGTATTTCAAAGTGCATTGGCTTATCTCGCATCCAGATAATCGCTGTACCAGAGGCTGCCAAGCGGTAATCCCTCATCTACCATGGCTTTGACTGTCAAGTCATCGCTAGCCCTGAGGATGGTTGAAAATCCATCTGGACCTTTTTCAAGAACCCAGGTCTCTTCTGGCGAAAGTGCATCGACAAAATAGGGTTGATGAGTTGTGATAAAGAGTTGTGGCTCATTTTTTCTGCCGGTTGCATGTATGCGGAATTCATTGGCCAAAGTCTCAAGAAGTTTGTGATAAAGACCGTTTTCAGGCTCTTCAATACAGATGAATGGCGGTGGTGTTGGATCTTCCAGTAAAAGTAAATAGGCAAAGACTTTTAGCGTGCCATCAGACATTTGCTGAGCGTAAAACGGATCATCGAAGCCTTTATCATTAAAACGTAGAAGTAAACGTTTATCTGGACTCTCTTCAGTATCGATCTTGTCAATTCCAGGAATTTTATCAGCAATGCGATCGAGGATACTCTCAAAACGTTTAGGATGCTCACGCTGCATAAATTGAACGACATTGCCGAGATTGTCTCCGTTTGTGTTTAGATGCCTTTGTGGACCGGCCAAGGGCAAGCTGCGGGCGGCATTTGGTCTGAAGTAACTCAAATACCATCCTTCTATGAACTCTCGAAAAGCTGATATCCGGGGATGTTGTTTGAGTGCGCCAAGAGTTGCAATACCAAGCTTACGCTTGTCCTGCAATTCAATAATCTCTGTTTCGCGGCTTTCTTCTTTTTGTGATTTTGCTTCAATTTCCTCTATCAACCCGAACAAGTCAAAACCCGCATCATCTTCATTTATCTGCCGCCCTTGTTCCTCGCCCTTCCATACGACTCCCTTACCTTCATTTAACATGAGAAACGAGAAAGGCCAACCATATTTTTGTCCTTTGCGCCGCTGGCGAAGACGTTCCTGCTTTACGTAGGGCCGACCGGTTTTATCTGTATCAATGGCAAGTTCATAGGTAATCGGCCGGGCAATTCTTTCTTGCTTATAATAGACTTCGAATCCAATCGGGTCATTTGTGCCCTGAGAACGAATACGATCAAACCCTCCCCGGCCTCTGGTATCACAGGCTTCTTCAACTCCCAATTTCAGGCAATCAGCAAGGAAGCCAAAGGCATCAAATAAAGAGCTCTTGCCGACACCGTTTTTGCCGATAACAGCAGTCATAGGCATCAGCGGCTGAGCTTGTTGCATGTTCCATAGTTTTCCGAGTGTCACGTCTTTCAACACACGGTAATTTTTAATCCTGAATCCTTCTATTTTTGCCATGATTATTATTCTCCTGTTCTTGTTAAAGCCTGATCGTACCAGAACGACACACAAGATAGTAGGAAGAATGGGTGGAGTTGATGGGAAATTCGGAATTTCCGAATTTTATCATAACCTGTTCTTCAACAAGCTCCCCTTCCAGATTGAACAATGAAAACTGGGCAGTCTTCCCCTTACCAAATTTACGTCGAGTCTTTACAGAAGTTTCATCATTCATAATTCCGTATTCATCATTTTCCATTTTTCCTTTGTTTAAAATCTTTGACAGCCTCTTCTAGTTGTTTGATTGTTTCCGCTTCGCCGATAGACTCTTTGTATACACGCCGACGAATTTCAAACCGCTCATATTCCGCTTTTGCGTGCTCTTTAGCATCCTGTTTGCTAAC
>CAYWZR010000136.1:0-6696 GCA_964462885.1 uncultured Nitrospirota bacterium | reverse complement strand
GTTTCTTGATTTCTGCACATAGCTTCAACCAGAGAAAATTCTATCACTTTCCGATATCGCAATAATTTCGCGCCCCCCTTTTGGATTCGACCGTATAGCCGATTCCCAGTTTATCTCTCCGCTTACCAGAGAAGAACTCAAGAACCTTAGGCAGGGCAAAGTCCGGATACTGGAGAAGATGTCGGCAGAGAGGTGTAGCTCAAGCCGGAAGAGGGTCCATTCCAAGCGGAGGAAGATCTATTTGACCAACGTAACTCCCCTCGATATCTCTTCAACTTCGATTCGACAGCTTATCAAAAACGGTGAAAGCATTAAATACCTCTTGCCAGCAGCCGTGGAATCTTATATACTTTCCACTAAACTATACAAAGGCCAATAAGCCATAACGGAGGATAACGTCTTAGAAACACTTCAAAAAACTCTTATAGCCGCGAAAGCTGCCGCTAATAAGAAGGCTCGTGATATTGTCATACTTGATATGAATTTAGTTTCCTCCTTTACTAATTATTTCGTAATCTGTCATGGCAGCACTTCCTCTCAGATTCAGGCAATAACAGGCAATATAGAGAAAACGCTCAGGAGCAACAAGGTTCGGGCTGATCACATTGAAGGCGATGTATCAACCGCTGCGTGGATACTTATGGACTACGGCGACTTTATTGTTCATGTATTTAATGAAACAAGCCGGGAGTATTACAGTCTTGAAAAATTATGGCTGGATGCACCACGAATAGATTTCGAGGATAATGAAGATTCGTCTGATATGGATAGGCAAATCAAAGGATAGCTTTATCCAGGACGGGGTCGATAAGTATCTAAAGCTACTGAAACCTTACGTTCGGTTAGAGGTTATTGAGATAAAGGGAGCAAAAGACGCCGAGCGAAAAACATTAAAACACCGCGAGGGGTTGCGTATACTTGAAAAAACTTCTTCTTTCATACTGCTGGACGAGGGAGGTCTCCAAATGACTTCTCTCGAATTTACCAGTTTTCTTAATAAAGAGGTTCTGAGTGGGTTGCAGACTCGTGATTTGGTGATTGGAGGTGCTTACGGCGTATCCGAAGAGGTCCGACAAGCAGCCAGGAAAAGACTCTCGCTGTCGCGCATGACATTCACCCACCAGATGACCAGAATAACCTTGCTAGAGCAGATCTACAGGGCGTTTACAATTATAAAAGGGAAAGCTTATCATTATTAAATGAGTCTTTTTCAATTTTTTCAAAAATCTTACGCAACTGGTACTAATTCCACGATAGGTGCATCCTCATGAACCTGTTAGTTCTTTTGTTTTTAATCACTATGTTGGCCGTCACGGCGATTCTAACGTTTTTCAATATCGATCCGGTTAGCATTACCCTTTGGACAGATTATGAGTACGATCTGCCAAAAATAGCTCTTATACTAATTCCATTTGCCGTTGGGGCGGTTTTTGTTTTTTTTCTATACGTTGTACGAGATGCAAAAAAATATATCAATGCCTGGAAAGACTCAAAAGCTAGAAAAAAGGAGTCCAGAATACAGGATCTTTATTCAAAAGGCGCCAACGCGGTGCTGGCAGGCCAATCGAATGATGCTCGTGACTATTTCAAGAAAATCCTCAATGAAGCGCCAGGTCACCCATATGCTTTGATGAGACTGGGAAATCTCGCTTTGCAAGCAGATAACCTAAGCGAAGCAATAGATTATTTCAAAAAATCACGCGATAATGACCCAAAAAATCTCGAAATCCTCTTTGCCTTGGCACACGGTTTTAAAACCGCTGGCAAGGTGGAAGAAACCATGGGTGTTTTAGATGAAATCCTTCGTCTAGATGACGGTAATCTGGCTGCTCTGACAGAAAAACGTTCTCTCTACGAACGTCTTGACCGCTGGGACGAGGTGAACGAAATACAGCAGAGGGTACTTAAGCTGCAATCGGATCCTAAGGAAAAAGAGATAGAACAGAGCAATCTTTTAGGTTACAAATATGAGATTGGACGATATTACCTTGAAGGCGGCAAGCTAGAAAAAGCCATAAAAGCTTTCAAAGCCGTGCTAAAACTCGAAAAGAATTTTGTTCCAGGCTATTTGGGCGAAGCCGAAGCATTGTTAAGACAGGAGAATGCCGATAAATCTGTGGAAATTTTGGAGAAAGGATATGAAATCACAGACTCCTTGACTATACTCATTCGTCTCGAAGACTTGTTCTTAAGCCTGGGCAACCCAAATCGTATAATTGCACTCTATCAGAAAGCGCTTGAAAACGATCCATCAAATCCTAAAATTCAGTTTTTTCTTGGCAAACTCTATTACAGGCTGGAGATGTTGGACGACGCATTTGAGATTCTGTCAAAACTGGATACTGTCGAAGACCATTATCCTGATCGTCACAAACTACTTGGCAGTATATATCTCCGGCGTGGTAACCCGGAACAGGCTGCGGAAGAATTCAAAAAAGCCATGCACTTGCGACGTCGGGTAGTGGTACCTTATTGTTGCTCTGAGTGCGGACATCAGGATAATGAGTGGTCAGGCAGGTGTAGTAAATGTGGCCGATGGGACACATTTATTTTAGACCTCTCTTATAAAACATGCACCGATTGAGGGGAATAAATGGTGCCGAAGGGGAGACTCGAACTCCCACGGCCTTACGGCCACTAGACCCTGAACCTAACGCGTCTACCAATTCCGCCACTTCGGCACGGGCGTTTTAATTGAGTAGTATAAAATCGGGCTATGTTTTTGTCAAATAATCTAAAAACTCAAAGTTGCATTCATTTCCTGCGCTGTAAGCGCCGAAAGCATTATGGAAAACATTAAATTATATAGATGTAGAGGTGTTGCTAAGTGGCCAGGCTACTCATACTAGATAACGACAAAATACGTATTCGCCACATCCAAAGCCTTCTGGAAAAGGCCGGACACGTCTCTGTCGTGGTAAGCGAGCCTGAAAAGGAGATATTGCTTAACAGCAGTGACACAAGCGCTGCTCCTGTTGATCTGTTACTTGTCGGAGAACGCAGGTTTTTAATGGCAACAGAAACACTCCGAAGCCGGTTTAAAGGGATACCTGTGATTGCTATGGTGGATGCTGAAAAAAGCTGGTTGGAACAGGTGATTGACAGAATTAAACCTGACGATCTTATCACCTTCCCTCTCAGGGAGCATGAGCTTCTGTTTCGCATAGATAGAACACTTGACAGTACTGAACATAATAAATGGATGACACAGTACCAGCAAGATCTAGAACGTGTTATCGACATTACTTCCCGTGCCTCTTCGCTTCTTACTCCGCGTAAGATTCTTTACCATATTGTTAAAGAAATTTCGGATGTGATTCCAGTAACCCGCTGCTCGGTAATGCGCGTAGATAGTAATCAGGGTAAAATTGTTGTGCTAAGTACTTTTGAGAATTCTAAAATTCACGATATTACTCTCGACCTGAAAAAATATCCTGAGATTAATGAAGCCTTTATAAACCTGGAACCTGTTTTTGTACGGAATGTTGATGAAGACCCACTAATGCGAAGCGAGAAAGAAGTTCTCTCCTCTATGGGAATCAGGTCAATTCTAATACTACCCATAATGCGTCGTGACAAAATTGTAGAGCAGCTTTTTATACGAACATCACGTGCCAGCCGACCGTTCAGCGATATGGAGGTAAAATTAAGCCATGCCATAGCCGATGCATCGGCAAACGCTATCCATAGGGCTTTTCTTTTCGACAAGGTGGACATGGAGAGAAAACGCTTTCAACTCCTGGCAGTTACAGACCCACTTACCAGCCTTTTTAACATTCGGTACTTCACCAGGCGCCTAGAGCAGGAATTCAGCCGGGCTGTCCGTCATAACCTGCCTCTGTCCTGCATGATGTTTGATTTGGACAATTTCAAGGAGATAAATGATAAGTACGGACACAAGTGCGGAGATTTGGTACTGAAAGAATTTTCATGGCTGTTGGAAGACAACTTCAGAAAGAGTGATATAGTGGCCCGCTACGGCGGAGATGAGTTCATCGTACTAATGCCTCAGAGCGATATCACCGGTGGAGCTATAGAAGCCGAACGTATTCGTAAAATTATAAGAAATCATCGTTTCGATGCTTTCGGTCGTGACGCATCTCTATCTGTCAGTGTGGGATTTGCAGCCTTTCCTCACAACAAAATGAAGGTTCCAACCGATCTTAGCGCCTGTGCAGATAAGGCCCTGCTTAAGGCAAAAAACAGCGGACGGGATCAAGTTGCTGTATTCACCTGAAACTCTAGCTGGTAAATCTACCTGATAAAATTTACTCATTTTTTTAGATTTTCAGAGTCGGCGCCTAAAAAGGACAAAAAACCTTTCCTGAAACTTTTCATGCAGAGCTCGGCTGGACCACTCAGCTAAATATATCTGACGCGAATCTTTCAGATCGTTCTGAAACATTTCTATCATCTCATTTCCAAAATCACGGCCCAAAACCCCTACATTGCCTTCATCATTTCGGCGCAGGGAACGAAAATCAAGATTTGAAGAGCCGATAATCGACCAGACAGAGTCAAAGACCGCAGTCTTAGCATGAAGTATTTCACTTTCATATGTATATATTTTTATACCAGCTTTTAAAAGTCGGCTAAAAAAATACCGGCCTGCATAAAACGGCGCTCTGAAGTCACTGCGACCTGGCAGTAGCAGATTGACATCAACCCCGCGTTGAACCGCATCCTCCAAGGTTCTGATAAGACGTTTGCTGGGTGTAAAGTAGGCGGTTGTCATGTATATACTTTTTTTAGCAGCGTTAATGCTGTAGTAAAGAAGTCTTCGAAGTCTGCTTCGTTGTTTTGCCGAATGGGTAAAAATAGGTATTGCAGGCGAGGCGTTTTTTGCACGTATCGGAGTGGCTGAGTGCGAAATAGGCTCACCTCCCCATTGCCGCCAGCTTTCTTTGAATATATCGTAAAGTTGGGCTGAAATTGGGCCTTTCATGAAAATTCCGGTATCACGCCATGGGGACTTACGGTGGATGATTTTGCGGTACTCATCTCCTATATTTAAACCACCGGTAAAGGAAATTTCGCCGTCAATCACAATAAGCTTTCTATGGTTTCTATGTGTGTAACGGCCCGGGGCCGACCATTTAAAAGGACGTGAAGCCCGTACTCTAACACCGGCAGCCTTCAAAGATCTCCAGAAAGAAGATGGCGTACCTAAGCATCCAAAATGATCGTACCGCATGTAGACATCCACGCCTTCCGCCGCTTTTTTCTTTAAAATATCGGCCATGCCACGGCCAGTGGCATCGTTTCTGATAATATAGAATTCCAAGCAAATAAAGCGTTTTGCAGCCTTAAGCGAGCTAAAAATAATGTTGAAAGCCTCGGTGCCATGTGAGAGCAACATCAGGGAATTGCCATTACTGAAACGCTGTCTGAGAACATTTTCTATTTCACTTCGGGAGTAATCGGGGATAGATTCGGTCTGCATAGTAATATACTATAGGGTAAATTAAGTTTTTTTATTTTTTAATTGATTAAGCTTTTTAAATTTTAAATCTTAAATATACAATTCTGAGTTCATCCCAACTCGAGGTTACATTATACTTGCTACAAAAGGAGAAAGTATGCCAAAGATAGGAATTATTGCAGGAAGCGGATTTTGTAAGATGAAGGGACTCATCGTAAGAGAAACTTTAAGATTGGAAACCCCGTATGGTTCTCCGTCAGACGATTACCGTCTGAGCGAGCTAGAGGGAGTCGAAATCGTATTTTTGCCTCGTCATGGCAATCCTCACCGGATATCCCCTCACAAGCTTAACTACCGGGCAAATATTTTTGGATTCAAAAAATTCGGTGTCGAACAGATTGTCTCAATAAATGCTGTTGGTGGAATTAACCCGAAATTACATGCTGGCTCTCTGGTACTTCTGGATCAGATAATAGACCAAACTTCTGGCAGGGAAGCATCCTTTTTTAACGAATCAGAGGTCGTACATGTAGATTTTACAGACCCTTATTGCCCGGAAATGAGATCTATTTTCCAAAGCGCCTCCAGAGAGTCAGAGATCGGCATAAATCCAACAGGCACTTACATATGTACAAACGGTCCCCGTCTTGAGTCCAGGGCCGAGATTCATATGTTTGCTGGCATGGGTGCAGAGGTAGTGGGGATGACAGGCATGCCGGAAGCGACACTTGCAAGGGAACTTGAAATATGCCTTGCAAGTATTTGTGTTGTAACCAATCTTGCAGCTGGTGTAAGTGGAAGCAGACTGACCACCACTGAGGTTGTTGGTACAATGAATGCCTCAATGGATAAAGTGATACAACTGATTAAGGCTGCTTTGCCGGCCCTTGCCTCCAGAAAAAAGCGTAGTTGCTACTGCTCTGAGGCATTAAAAGATGCAAGAATGTAACAGCAGAATTGCGAAGCAATTCCAGAAGATCCGGCGCTAAAAACTGTTTTACAAAAAAACTGCCCCCTGATTCCATTCGTCTGCTGTGACTATCTTAAAATTCGGCTCAGAAACATTTTTGTCCGTTCAGACTGCGGATTTTCGAAAAATGCCTGCGGTTTGTTTTCTTCGACTACGCTTCCGCTGTCCATAAACATGACGCGGTTCGCCACTTGTCTTGCAAAACTCATTTCGTGTGTGACGCAAAGCATGGTCATGCCATCTTCGGCCAACTCGATCATCACGTCCAGTACTTCCTTTATCATCTCCGGGTCAAGCGCCGAGG
>CAYWZR010000135.1:0-6758 GCA_964462885.1 uncultured Nitrospirota bacterium | reverse complement strand
ACCCATAAAAACCTCAGCTGGATAGGCGTTAAACCATAAAAACCCCAGGGATGCTCCAAGCATAGCTCCGCAAAACACTGTGAGTTCACCTGTGCCCGGCAGGTAAAATACCTGTAAATATTGGGCGAATTTTATGTTGCCGCCGATATATACCAGCAGTCCGTTTGCAACAGTGGCGATAGCTACAAGGCCTATGGCAAGGCCGTCAATACCGTCTGTCAGGTTCACCGCGTTAGATGAACCGATTATAACCAGCAGAACAAACGGCAGATAAAACCAGCCCAAATCAATCAGCCATTTTTTGAAAAACGGAATGCTCAGAACCGATGAGTGTGTGTCTCCGGTATTGTATGCCGATACCCCGATTGCCAGAGCGATAAGTATCTGCATTCCGATTTTGTAATAAGCTCGAAGTCCGGTGGAATTTCCTCTTTTTATCTTCAGGAAATCATCAAGGTATCCTACTGCTCCAAAGGCCGTAAGGGAGGCGATCAACAGCCAGATGTAGGTATTTGTAAGGTCACACCAAAGCAGAACTGAAATCAGAATGCTCGCAATTATCAAAAGTCCCCCGGATGTAGGTGTTCCTTCTTTTCCTAAATGCGTTTGAGGACCGTCCTTTCTGATCTTCTGTGTAAGGCTCAATCTAGAAAGACGTCTGATAAAGGCCGGCCCGATAACCAAGCTAAAAACAAGGGCGGTAATTACAGCTAGTGCGCTTCGAAACGTTATATAGCGAAACACGTTCAAAGGAGACCATAACTCGTGCATGGAATAGAGAAAGCTATACAGCATCCAGAATCCTTTTAACTATAGTTTCCATTTCCATTGATCTTGATCCTTTTACCAAAATACAATCCCCCGGTTTGATAACATCAAAGATACCTTCTGCGGCCAGCCCGGAATCGTCGAATAAAACAGAGCCTCTACCAAATGCCCTTGCAGCTTCGCGCATAAGCGGCCCGACTGCCACCAAAACATCAATCCCGTATTCAAACGCAATATGACCCGCCTCCTCGTGGTAATAGGCAGAATCAGCTCCAAGCTCTAACATATCGCCAATTACAGCTACCCTGCGTGTTTTTTCTTTGCCGGTTTCAGTCAACTCGGCCAGAGCCGCCTTCATGGACATCGGGTTGGCGTTATAGGTATCGTCAATCACCATGTACTCGCCTTTTTCTAAAATCTCAAACCGCATTGAAGCGCCCTTGTAACAGGCAAGCCGTTTAGCCGCATCCTCCAGGGTGACACCAAAAAGGCGTCCTACTGCAACAGCAGCCAGAGCATTCGAGACATTAAAACGCCCTGAAACAGCTAAATGAAAGGCAACGTTCTCTATTAAAAAACGTGTTCCGGTATCCCAGGCTTGCAAATCGGTTGCACGCAGGTCAGTTCCGGTATCAATACCGTAAGTTATAATTCGAGAGGGACGGGATGGGCGAGACGGTAGATTTCGACATGCATCGGCAAGAAGACGATTATCCCCGTTTATTACAAGCGGTCCATCCAGGTAGTTTATCAGTTCAAGCTTTGCCCCGAGCACTCTGTCTATATTGTCAAGACCTGTTGCAAGGTGGACAGGCCCTACGTTGGTTATAACACCTGCATCAGGCAGAGATATGCTGGAGAGTTTACGAATCTCTCCCTCTGCGCTCATTCCCATTTCGACCACAGCAGCCGTATGCTTTTTAGTTATCCCAAGCAGGGTCAGCGGCAGTCCAATGTGATTGTTAAGATTGCCCTCGGTCTTTAAAACATTGAAACTTTCAGATAGAACTGCGGCAATCATATCCTTTGTCGTGGTTTTGCCAGTGCTTCCGGTAACCGCGACAAGCGGAGTTTTTTTAAAAGTTAATCTGTGCTCATGCGCCAAGCACTGGAGAGCTTTAAGTGTGTCAGGTACCCTTAGAAGTCTTTTCTCAATGTTAAGGCCAGATGACTCAAAATCCATGCTGACCAGCGCTGCTGCTGCACCTCTTGCAAGGGCATCAGGCACGTATTTATGGCCGTCGGTATGCTGCCCTTTAAAGGCAACAAAAAGTTGTCCTGGCAGAATTCTCCTGGAATCGATAGAGGCACCGGTAAAGGAAATGGCTGAGAAATCCTCTCTGTCCACCCCGTCTTCTTTTACCATTTCACTTTTCACCCTTCACTCTTCATTCTTATTGCTTTAATTGCAGTCTCACGATCACTAAATGGAAGACGTGAGCCGTAAACCTCTTGATAGTCCTCATGCCCTTTACCGGCAATCAAGACAACATCTCCGGGAGCCGTAATCATTACCGCGTGCTGTATTGCTCTTGCACGCTCGGGTATTACCAGATAATTGTAGCGGGATATTCCGGTTCTTATTTCACTAAAGATGCTGTCAGTTTTTTCGTTTCTGGGATTATCAGTGGTAATAATTACGTAATCGCTAAGCCAGGAAGCGACTCTTCCCATTTTCGAGCGCTTCCCCTTATCACGATCTCCGCCGCAACCAAAGACTGTGATAACGCGTCCTTTTCGGGTAAGCGAGCGGGCAGAGCGTATTGCTCTGCTCAGTGCGTCATCGGTATGCGCATAATCCACAAGCACAAGAAAATCCTGGCCTGCCTCAACCTTTTCAAATCGCCCTGGAACTCCCTGCATACCGGCAAGTCCCTTCAGTACGGTATCCGCAGGGATTCCCGAGCCAACACCCACTCCAAAAGCCGCCAGCATATTATAAATGTTGTGAGATCCGATAAGATCCGATATCAGACGATACAAACGACCGCAGTACAGAATTTTGAGACTAACACTACCACCCTCGTTTTTTATATCAACAGCCCTGATATCCGCTGGTGAATCTATACCATACGAGATAGTTTTTACTGGCAGAGAATCCCTTAGTTTTTGTCCATATTGATCATCCGTATTTAAGACAGCAAAACCGCCATCCCGAAGATGGCTGAACAACTCCCGTTTTACATCGAAATACTTATTCATTGTTTGATGAAAATCCAGATGATCACGGGTGAGATTGGTAAACACAGCTGCACTATAGGTACAACCGTGAATTCTCTTTAAGGCCAGGGCATGAGAAGAAACCTCCATGACTGCTGCCTTAAGGCCGTTTCTTACCATTTCATTCAGGTATCCCTGTAGATCTACTGACTCGGGCGTGGTTCTTACAGCAGGAATTGAAGCAGGAGTCGAAGCTGAGGCTTTTTCTGCTCCGGTTATATATTCTATAGTTCCCAGTAGCCCTGACCGCAGACCGGCCATCTCGAAAACAGATCGGACCAGATAAGCCGTAGTGGTTTTACCATTAGTGCCGGTAATCCCGACAATATCCAGGTGCTCTGAAGGCTTACCATAAAAAGCCGTAGCCGCATGTGCCATGGCGAGTCGGACATCATCAACCTCTATAAACATAGCGCCGGGTATTACAAAGCTCTCAAGATCCTCTCCGAGCACAGCCACTGCTCCCCTGTCAATGGCAGAACCAATAAAACTCCGACCGTCACTACATGTTCCACGCACGGCCACAAAAAGAAACCCGGGCTGAACACGCCTGGAGTCATAAGCGATACCGGCTATCTCTTCCGGCTTTTTTGCAGAATTTCCATGAATTCGTGCTTCGCCTATAGCTTCTATAAGTTCACTGAATTTCATGCTATCTTTGGTCTGACACAAGCAGGATGTTTCCATTATTTTCCCTCGGCACGTTTAGATAAATTAACGCATGTTCCGCGATCTTTCTGAACACAGGAGCAGCCACTTTACCACCGTATATAGAACCTTTAGGCTCGTCCACAACCACTATTATGGCAAGGCGTGGTCTGTCGGAAGGCACAAAGCCAACAAAAGAACTTACGTATCTTTTTCGCGAATAACGGCCATTTGAATTAAGTTTACGGGCCGTGCCGGTTTTGCCTGCCACAGGGTTCCCAAGCACAGATGCGCGAACCGCTGTGCCTCCCTCTTGAACAACCTTTTCGAGGATTCCGGTCAGTACCGCACTGGTTCTCTCCGAGATTACCCGCCGGATAGGCTCGGGGGAGAAAGATTGAACCGTCCGTCCATCTGCGTCAAGAATTTCGGAGACAATGTACGGTCGCATCAGAACGCCGCCGTTTGCTATAGCGCAGTAGGCATTAAGCATCTGAAGCGGTGTTACGGCTACTTCATAACCCACAGCAAGAGCTCCTATGGATGATCCTGACCACCGCTTAGGCGCACGCAATAGGCCTCTGACCTCACCTGGGAGATCTGAGCCGGTTTTAGCCCCGAACCCGAAAC
Source organism: uncultured Nitrospirota bacterium (assembly GCA_964462885.1). Classification (GTDB taxonomy): domain Bacteria; phylum Nitrospirota; class Thermodesulfovibrionia; order SZUA-242; family SZUA-242; genus JALUUO01. The sequence continues at coordinate 2,492 of CAYWZR010000135.1, read as the reverse complement.
TGCGAATGTAACCATAAAACCTATCCTTGCCAACTTTCTGGGCTATTTTTACAGCTCCCACGTTTGAAGATTTCTGGATAACCTCGGCAAAGCTGAGAATCTTGTGCCTGTGATCGTCGCGAATCTTTCGTCCGCCGACTTCTATGTATCCTTTTGAACAATCGAATCGGTCACTAGGCTTTGCTATTCCCTCTTCCAAAGCGGCGGCGGCCAGAATGGATTTAAATGTTGAGCCTGGCTCGTAAATATCGGTTACCGCCCGATTTCTCCAGTGTTCCGGTTTATCCGGATGCTCTGGCGAGAAAGTGGGAATGACCGCCATCGCCAGTATCCGACCGGTATCTGGTTCCATCAAAATAGAGACAGCCGAGGAGGCCTTCCACTTTTTCACAGCATCGAACAGCTCTTTCTCTACGATGTACTGCAAATCCTCGTCCAAGGTGAGGACCAGACTGTCACCCATGGTGCCGTAGACCCCTCCGCTTGAAAGAGCTCGTCCATGTGCATCCATTCCATGCTGTCGTTGCTCGCTACGGCCCCTGAGGCTCTTGTCATACTTCAGCTCCAGCCCCTCTGAACCCTTGTTATCCATATTTACAAAGCCGATCACGTGCGCTCCAAGCGATCCCTTGGGATATGTGCGCATAGTTTCCGGAACAAAGCCTACCTGCGGAGACAGGTTAAGCCGTCTGATTCTCTGTACAGCATTGTCGTCAAGTTTGCGTTCAAGCCAGACAAAACTTTTATCCAACGAAAGACGCTTGATCAGACTCTGGTTATTCATCCTCACGTAGGGCGAAAGTCTTTTGGCAACCAGCGTAGGATCTGCTATCTCACGTGGTACACCATAGAGTGACTTTACCTCACGGTTGACAGCCAACTCCCGCATGCGACTATCGTATATTGCCCCGCGTCTGGGCTCGATGGATTCCATCTTTACATGCTGGTCATGCGCTCTCTCGGCTAAACGTTCGTGCTCCAATATCATGAGATCAACCAGCTTGATCGTCACACTCACGAATCCAAGCAGCACCAGGATAAAAAGGAAAGTAACCCGTCGTTGATTCATATTTTTTTTAGTAGGGGTGGGTTCTGCCCTCCCCACATCCTAATTACAAGTTAGGGCTGCCTCCAGAGATGCGTTTGCCGTTTTTAACCCTTAGAATTCTTGTATCGTAGCGGACCAGGTAAACATTACTTCTATCTGGAAGCGTAAGTCCCAGGCGGCTTGCGCGCATAGCGATACGAGCCGGAGAAGAAAGCCGATTTTTCTGACTGATTAAAGTCTTCTGCTCTGTCAGGAGTTCAGTACGGCTTTTTTCAAACTCGCCAATTTCGTACCTTATCTCCATAACCCTTGTCCTTATCCAGACAAGCGAAAGAACTCCGGAGCACAGAAGCATGATAGCTAAAGGCTTAACCAAAATGCGCATTGATGGGATTACTGTTTTTCTGGCTTTTGGCATTTTTACATCTCCTTTTCCGATTGCCGGAGTTTTTCGACCACGCGCAGCTTGGCGCTTCGGCCTTTTGGATTTTCAAGAACTTCCTTCCTGGCAGGTGTTACAGGCTTGGAAGTTATCAGGTTGATTACCCCTTGTTCTTTACACATTGTTCGAAATAAATTTTTAACGATTCGATCTTCAAGAGAGTGATAACTTATTACGCACAGCCGCCCTTCTGGAAGAAGCAGTTCGACAGCGCTTTCCAGGGCTCCCGGTAGAACATCGAGTTCCCGGTTGACAGCAATTCTTAGAGCCTGAAACGTTCTGGTTGCCGGGTGAATTCTTCCACGGCGCTTCGATACCGACTCTATAACCTCTGCCAGCCCACTACATGTTCTAAGTGGCCGGGCCCGCACAATAGCTCGTGCTATGCGGCGCGAGTAACGCTCCTCTCCGTATTGATAAATCAAATCTGCCAAGTCCTTTTCAGAAGAATGATTAACTATATCCGCGGCTGTAGTTTCACAGGAGCGGTCCATGCGCATGTCAAGAAGAGCATCGCTTCTGAAGCTGAATCCGCGCTCTGAGGAAAGGAGCTGGAAAGACGACAGCCCCAGATCCATGAGAATCCCGTCAACCCTCTCTATACCAACGCTTGCAAGCAGCCCGCACAGATTCTCGAAATTACCTTTAAGAAGAGTTACCCTGTCCCCACTGATTCTTTTTGAGACTTCGGTCAGGGTTTCAGCATCCTGATCAATACCTATGAGACGTCCGCCCGGTTTTAGATTCTTAAGTATCTCGACCGAGTGTCCTCCAAGTCCTGCTGTGGCATCCACGTAAACACCGCTTGGATTAATCCGCAAGTACTCCAGAATCTCGCCTAAAAGGACCGGGACATGTTGTATCAAATCCGGGCACCCTGTTCGTTTATGGATTTAGCGACTGAAACTACATCAACCACTGACATTTTAGATTCATAAACTGCTTTGTCCCATATTTCTATCCTGTCTGAAAAACCCAGAAATAAAACCTGTCCGCTGTTAA
>CAYWZR010000134.1:2395-6808 GCA_964462885.1 uncultured Nitrospirota bacterium | reverse complement strand
ATACATCGTTACGAACCAGAAATTGTGTATCCAGAAATTCCTGTTTATCATTAAATAGAGCATAGTCGGTTTTATCAGACAAAAACATTGGCCGACAGATAGGTAAGCCGGTGAGTGTGTTTTCAAACATAGCATCGTAAAACAACTGCATTAGCCTGTAACGCAGATTGATATAGTGGCGACAGACTGGCAATACAGCCTCGTACATATAGCGGTAACTCTGTGGTATCTGATCGATCACATCTTGAAAAGCGTATACCTCCTGAAAGCTTTTAACCCCCTTGGCGATGTAGTGATTACGAAACCAAGGCAAGAAGGCTCCGACTTGTATCCAACGAATAATCAGTTCGGGATCGGCCCACTTACCCCCTCCGGGTGCCTGTTCAAAGCCACCGATGTCTTGCCCTGATAGCGGTTGGCCGGAGATGCCTAGTGCAAGAATCTGTGAGATATTTATCTTCATAAAATCCCAGGTCGAGGCATTGTCACCAGTCCATAATGCCGCAAAACGATGCATACCCGTGAAGCCACCACGACCAACAATAAAGTTGCGGGTATTACCTCGCTTTGCCTCAAGTCTCTGACACAGGCGTAACACTTTCACGGCTTCATCGTTATACTGGATATAAGCACCTTTTAGTGGTAGTTGAATCGCGCCACTGAGATCCTTGTCCGGCGGGACTTTATAGATAACCTTCCGTTTATCGCTACTACTTATGTCAATAAGGTATCCACCGGCACTTAGTTGTTCCAGCATCTGCTTAGCATTTTCCATGGTTATCTGATTCTCATCAATTGGCATAAGGGAAAATGGCGTAACCGAACCCAAGTTATTGAGTCCGTGATAGGTTGCCTTGTGTAGATTGTATGAATACAGGTTACGAATCATTGCCGCCGGTGATTTTGCATCACTGGCTTGCCGGGCTTTAACCTGAGACAATTCACCGGTATTGTTTAGTTTATTTTTTCGTTTATATTTTCGTTGAAAATTATCGGTCACTTTTAACGCGAATGGAAAAGACTTCATGTCACCCCGGGTATCACGAATTGCTGGCGTGGTCATGTCCTGCCAAACCATTTCCAAGCCTACGTCGTAGAGGTATCGATACTGCTCACCCCAGAACATTCTGGCATCAAAGATGCCAAAATCAAGATAAGAACCGGTCGTGCCACGACCCATACCGTAATAAACCTCTCCAACGTAGGGCTGGCCGGTACGAACGTCACGCAGGTCACCCCAACGCCATAATTCATAACCATCACTGTAGTTCTGATACTCACTGATTTCGTTCAGATTACGGTTTTCATTTACCAACAGGTCGTTTTGTTTGGCAACACTGTATGTCTTATAAGGAATACTTCCCCAGATATTGAGATTGCTAACGATAGGCGTGATGTTGGTGCTGCACTTGACACCAAGCGACTTCAGATATCCAAACATACCTACGGGGTCGGCAAACGGGGCATATGGATCGCCATACCTGGCATCGTTTACAGTAAAGGTCTGATACTGGTGCTGTATATCTACATCTATGTGGATGCCATCCAGTGGTATCTGATGTTGGCGATGTTTAAGAGCTGCCTGAATGACTTTTTCCCTGTTATCGTAACCATAACATCCTTGTTGGTAACCTAGTGCGTAGCGCGGTTTCAGCCTGGTATGTCCGACAACGTTGGTATAGCCCTCCATAACCTCAACGCTGTTATCACCGAAGAACATATAAAAATCCAGCTCGCCACAAAGGCTACCGAACTCATATTGCCTTGAATCACTATAGCCGACATCTACAAAGGTCTCTGAAGCATTATCGATAAAAATACCGTAACAACTTTTTTTATTGGCACTGCCACTAAACTCTAGAAAAAAAGGGGAGGAGTGATATAACGGCTCACTATCGCACAACGGACCATGATTGTAGATTTGCTTATAACGCATGTTGTCGTAGTTAAAGTAGGTCAACTGCTTCATGTTTTTAACAAGGTTTAAGCCGCCCTTTTCCCCAAAACCTATATACTTTGCTGTTGCTGGTTTGCTAAAAGACTGAATGACTGAGTATTCATCAACGGCCAAGTTCTGAATGCTCCGTCGACAATAGCGAATAGGACTCTCACAATCCGTAAGAACCGGATAGGTCTGGCCAGCGTTGTCGTATTTGTAAATAGATATTTTAAAAGGACTTTGCTCTATTTCCAGCCATAGGCTGTCTTTGTCAGCCACAGAAGTTTTTATTGTCGCACCAGATTTGGTTCGGGTGAATAGCACATTAAATGTTTCGAAGGTATCAGCCAATTGATAAATGCTGTCCATGACAATGCTGCGCTTGTTGCCCAGAGGATAATCAAGGGCTGTTGCTCTTCCCGGATGAAAGCGCTTGCGAATGATGTTGTTACTAAGAAAGCAAAGAAGTAGTGTGCAGGGTTTGCCTTCTGCATTTGTGAAGAGAACTTCGAGTTGTTTGTGCTCTGAGTTAAACTGGATATCAACTGCATCATTAAGGGAATGGCACTGTGTGTTATTGCTTTCGTTAAAAAAATCTTGGACTTTTAGGAACATTAATGCCTCCATAATATACAGTGTTAAAAGTTAAGATGATACAATCCTATACCTCTACTTTCTACCTGTCAATTATTTTGCAAATGTTTTTTACAAATGATTTTTACAAATGATTTTGCAAGTGCTACTGAAAACATTATAGAGAACACCCATTAAGGAAAAAGACTCAACGGGATGACAATTTCGTAGCCTTATTAGTAAGAAGAGCTAATGACTTGCGGGCATACATGTCGTAGCCTTGGGCAAGCTTCCGAAAAGAAACACCTTTTTCTCTTAAGGCAACAAGATCCTGTTCCTCCAGAATAATAAACACTGTTCCTTTATTCTCCAGCATCCGGGCTGTGTCTGCCGGGCCATTAAGTTGCTTTATACGAGTTCCGCCGTAATATAAAAAAGACGGCTGAAAACGACCGCTATAAGCCAGGCTGTAGGTTTTTTCACCGGCTTCGGCATGAATCAGACGGCCAAAACGGCGGCTTACCTTTAAATCATCAAGGCTTTGTATGTTCCACATAAGCATCAGCATAACGGCTATTGCAGAGAGCAACAATGCCTTTCCGACAGGACGCACAGATGGTCGGGCAAACATAACCATAGATGCTGCAAGATACGGCAATCCAAGCTCTGGCATTGCACGAAGTCCCGGTAACTCTTTGGGCAGCACCACCGTGCCTATTACCGAAAGCAGAAGCCCCACAAGTCCCAGAAAAATAGCTCCAGCCTTGAGCCCCTTTGCAGAAAGAAGCTCCTCCTCACTCCAGGCTCTGGCCAGCCGAATTCCTATAAGCAACGCCAAGGGGGAATAAGCCGGAATTATGTAGTTTGGCAACTTTGTGCCGGAGCTGGAAAAAAAAACTATCCAAATCACTGCCCAAACAAGAAGAAAGAGTATAGGCAATGCTATCTTAGAGGGGTGTCTTAATCGTTTTACAGGACCGGACAAAGACTGTACCAGGACAGCCGACCACGGCAGCAGAGCAAGAGGCAGACTGATTAAATAGTAAAATATAGGCCCTGAGTGTCCTTCTTTGGAATCTGCGTAGCGGTTAATATTATGATCAAAAATAAATCCCTTTACCCAGGCTCCATCCGTAGCCAGCCATACCGCCCCATACCATGGCAAGACGACAGCTGTCACCACAAGTAATCCAAGCCCTGGACGTGTTGATTTCCAAAGATGCGGCAGATCCCTGCGCAGCAGCAGAAATACCACAATAATCAGACCCGGCAATAGAAGCCCTATCGGCCCCTTGGCCAGTACTGCCAAACCTGCGCTTATATATGATAAGAAGTACCATCTGTTGCGTTGCCCGGACTCGGTGTAGCCGGAAATAAAGGAGAGCAAACAGAGATTGACAAACAGTATGAATATCGGGTCCGGCACCGCTGCTCGAAATATAGCCTGGTGGTGCAAAAGAGTAGCCAGCACTAAAGCCGCCGCCCAGCCTGCATGACGACCGTAGAGGCGTTGCGCCCACCATCCTGCTAAAACTACGATTAAAGCGCCACATAACACAGATCCGGCCCGCAAACCAAGCTCATTTAATCCGAAAACAGCAGTTCCAGCCTTCATCAGCCAATAATTCAGGATGGGTTTGTCCGTGCGCAAACCACCATTAAAGGTTGGAACCACCCAGTCGCTTCGTGCATTCATCTCCCTAATTGCAACAGAGTTGTTTGGCTCGTCCTGATCCCAGAGGGCTGTGCTGCCTACTCCAAGTCCAAACATAAACAAGCCAAGAAAAAACCACAGGAGCAGGTCTATCCAGATGGAAACCTGTTGATCTTTTATCGCTGATTCTGAAAAATATTTTTTTGTCTGCATAGTTGTGTCAGATTCGTATCAAAATAGTTTTAAA
>CAYWZR010000134.1:0-2295 GCA_964462885.1 uncultured Nitrospirota bacterium | reverse complement strand
AAAATAGTTTTAAAGTACTTTTAAAATAGTTTTAAAATAGTTTCAAGGTAATTTCAAAGCAGTTTGACAGTCAACAGTAATAATATCACAGCGGTAAGAGCTTGCTCAAAAGAGGTCGGCAGCAAGCTCTTCTTATGTAATCTGATATAATTTATAGGTGTTTTTAAAATTTCCTAAAACTCCCACCCTAAACCGTGCTGCTCTCGGAGAACTTTTTTCAACCTTTCTTCTCACCCTGGTTTTGTGTACAACGGTTCTTCTTTTTGAAAGGGTCTTCCGTATAATGAAAGTCAGCCAGGGAATTGCTACTCTGGATGTCCTTAAGCTGATCCTTTTCATTCAACCTTCCTTTCTTTTACTTGGCATACCCATGTCTTTGCTGGTGGCAATTCTTATTGTTTATGGACGAATGACCATGGATAACGAAATCACCATATTAATGGCTTCGGGATCTCCGTTTTCACTTATAACTCGTCCGGCTGTTCGTTTTGCCGCTGCCTGTCTTGTCGCCTCCTTGGTTGTAAGTCTGTACTTGTTTCCGCTTACTAATCGTCTTTTTCGCGAGACTTTGTATAAGGCATTTGCAAAAAGCGTAAGTATTGACGAAGGAGTTTTTAACGATCGCTTTCCCGGTCTTCTTGTGTATGTAAAAAATAAAATTTCAGATAGCTCCTATGGTGATCTTTTTATTTATAACACACGCAATCCGGATAAGCCGGTAGTTATCGCAGCAGGGTCAGGAGAAATACTTTCAGACCCTGAAAAGGGAGTATTTCAATTTCTTCTTAAAGATGGAAACATGCAGATCATGTCAGGCCTAAACGGATATACATACATTAGTTTCGGCCAGTACTACATGGAGTTTGACATAGGTGGCATTCGCTCTACTTCCAGTAGAGGTGAGATGTACCTGGGGCAGTTATGGCATGCCGCCACAAAAGGGGCTCCAAAACATCGATCCCTTTTTCTAATAGAATTTCATAAGAGGCTGGCCCTACCGTTTGCCTGCCTCATTCTGGGTTTTCTTGCCGCACCACTTGGCACTATGGTAGGTAAGGCCGGACGTATGGGTGGATTCGGAATAGCCCTTGGTGTAATGGTAGGTTATCACATATTATTTATGGGCGGCGAAAACATTGCTCAAGTTGGCAAAATACCGGTGTGGCTGGCTATTTGGGCTCCGAATATTCTGCTTGCCGGCCTGAGCATTCCCGTGTACTGGTGGAAGACAAAACATTGAAAAGTGGAGGAATATAAAAGAGGTAAAAATGAGTATCCTGTCACTCATGTTTCTTAGAGAAGCCCTCAAGGTTTTCGCTTTGACAACCGGTGGAATGCTTTCAATATTTCTCCTTATCGAGTTCTTTGAGGTGCTGGAGTTTGCTGAAGGGCACGGAACGTCTGTGCTGCTTATATTTAAGTATCTATTTTTTACAATGCCCAGGTACTTGCTATTTGCCCTGCCTCTTTCAGTGCTTCTCTCTACGCTGCTTGTTCTTGGAGTAGCCTCAAAGGCCCGGGAGTTAGTGGCTATTCAGGCCCTTGGAGGCTCGTTACGCCGTGTAACTTTGGTATTCATACTTCTTGGCGCTTTCTGGTCCGGGATGAGTTTTCTGCTTGCGGAAATGATCGCCCCTGCCGCTACTGCTGTGGCAAGACATGTTCGCAATGTTGAAATTGGCGGCAAAGATTCCCCTGTGGCATTTAATCGACAACGAATGTGGATGAGAACTGACAGCGGAACGCTTGTGAAGATAAATATTTTTTCAGACAATATGATAAAAGGAGTCTCAGTATTTGAGTTCAGCAACGGACTTAAGCGCCGTCTTGAGGCAGAAAATGGTGTATGGGATGGAAATGCCTGGGAATTTCATGATATCCGGATATATAAGTTTAACAGAGGAAGCTCTTCGGTTTTCTATAAAAAAAACCTCAGGTACGAAGGACTGGCCGGTCCTACAACGCTGGGCGAGGAAGAGCGAAAACCTGAAGAGATGACATACTCAGAGCTTAGCGCTTATTCAAGACAGCTTCAAAAGGCCGGATTTAGAGCCAATAAACATTTGGTTAATCTATACGGCAAGCTTTCATTTCCGCTGGTTTGTCTATCAATGTCTCTTATAGGTACAGCGCTTGCTTTACGCCAGAAAAAAGGTGGAGGTATGATGTCGGTAGGTCTGGCAGTGGGAGTGACTATCGTCTACTGGGCACTTCATATGTTGATGATTTCCCTAGGCTATACTTCTAGTGCAGATTCGGCATCCAAATAGAGCCAGCGAACGGCTCCCTGTGATA
>CAYWZR010000133.1:0-6867 GCA_964462885.1 uncultured Nitrospirota bacterium | reverse complement strand
CTATGATCTTTGTGAGTTGATAAGTTAATAAAAGGAGAATTTTTACATGGCTAGTGATAAATCGTTCGATATTGTATCAAATGTGGATCTTGCAGAGGTTGAAAACGCTATAAACCAGGCGATGAAAGAAATCTACAACCGCTATGATTTTAAAGGAACAAAAACAAAAATCGATCTTGATAAAGATAAAAACGAAATCCGGATTCTCTCGGATGATGATTTTAGACTAAAAAGCGTAATTGATGTGCTTGAGACTAAATTCGTCAAACGCAAGATTCCTATCAAGGCTCTGGAGTACAGCACAGTGGAGTCTGCATCCGGGGGAGCCGCCAGGCAAAGCATAACCCTTCAGCAGGGTATTCCCACAGAGAAGGCCAAGGAGATTGTTAAATTATTGAAGGCGTCAAAGATAAAGCTGCAAGGTGAAATCCAGAAGGACCAGGTTCGCATTCGGGGCAAAAAACTAGACGATCTTCAGACATTTATGGGCATTCTTAAGGAAAAAGATCTCGGAATTCACATGGATTTTGTGAATTACCGATAAGCGTTCACATAAAAATTCACAGAAAAATTATGTTGTGGATTCAAGCGCTAACCCTGTTTTCTATGCTTTTAGTCCCTGTCTTATCAATGGCTTTTAATGTAAGCCTGAGACCAGCAGAGGTGGTGCAAGGCGATGCATTTCTTGTGCTTGTGAAGCAGCCGCCGGAAAAACAAAACAAAAACACTACTTCTTCTCCAACAGGCCGTTTCGCTGCTAGGAAGTCGGAAGAAATAATCTTTACAAAAACTCAAAATGGTACTTACGCCGGCCTGTCTTCCGTGGAGCAAAACCTTTCCCCGGGAGATTATGCGATTGAGGTCGAACTAAACGGACATAAGCAGTCAGTTGAACTGAGGGTACTTGATGCATCATTTCCTGTAGAACGGCTCAGCCTTCCAAAAGACAAGGTAACACTGAGCCCGAAAAACTCGGCAAGGGCAGGGCAAGAGGCTGCCCGCCTTGGCCGGATCTGGAATGTTCGGTCACCGGCATACTGGAGCGCCGGTTTTGTAATTCCTATTAACGCTAAAGTCGGCACCGGCTTTGGCTCACGGAGAATCCTTAACGGTACTCAGAAAAGCCCGCATAATGGAATCGATATTAAGGGTGACCGCGGCACTTCAGTGCATGCCTTAAGCGCCGGGGTGGTAGTTTTGGCAGATGACCTGTTTTTTGGAGGCAATACCCTTGTGCTTGATCATGGAAATGCACTTTACTCGTTTTACATGCATCTGGATGGTTTTGCCGTGAAACCGGGTGACCGCATAAACACAAATGATGTTGTGGGATATGTGGGATCAACCGGTCGAGCCACAGGCCCTCACTTGCACATAGGGACAAAACTTCAAGGAGTAAACGTCAATCCGCTTTCCCTGATTAACCTTAAACTGGAAGACCTTTGGAGAATAAAAAAATGAATACTAATTTGAATGTTACTTATAATCGCTTGCTCATTACTTTTGTATTTTTACTCATTCCTCTTAATGCTTGCCAACAGGGAGATAACTACAAAGGCCCGAAGGCTGAAGTTGGCAAAGCCGCTCCGGATTTTACACTTAACGACACAACCGAGCAGTCCTGGAGCCTTTCCGGGTTAAAGGGGAAAGTTGTTTTTGTGAATTTCTGGGCCACCTGGTGTCCACCTTGCCGTGAAGAAATGCCTTCAATGGAAAAACTACGCAAAAAAATGGCATCAGAACAATTCCAGATGCTTGCTGTACTTTATGATGATGATCCAGGTGAGGCAGCGGCTTTTGTTAATGGGTATGGTTATAAATTCCCAATTCTTATAGATCCTGACGGAAAAATGGCAAAGACCTTCGGGCTGACCGGCATTCCGGAAACATTTATCATAAACACAGAAGGAGTTGTCGTGGAAAGGTTTATAGGCCCCCGCCAATGGGATACCAAAGAAACTGAAGAGATGCTGAAGGGTTATCTTCCTTAAGTTTAAATCTTGTTAAAATCTTGAAAATTTTGTGTGACACCAAATTTGTGCCAAATTTTTTGTTCCCATATGTGAGGAATACAGGGTAATATATCCCCAATAACCGCGAAAACAATCAACTGGAATACTTAAACATGGACACCAATACGTTTCTGCAAACACACCGCGTCTTCAACCTTGATGAGGCTACTCGGGCATTGGCCCCGGCCGGGGGGAGGGATACAGAGTTCAACAGTCTCGTGATGCTCACGCGGGCAGGAAGATCTATCTTTCCTATACCAGCGTCGCAAGTACACCTGACAGAATTGAAGTGGATCTCAATTTTTTGTTTCGGATACCACTGGGTGAGGTATCGATACGACCGCTGTGGCAGCCTCCGGGGATGACGAGACCGGAGGTTCGAATTGTGCCTTCTGAGGAGCTGTTCACCGGCAAACTACGAGCCACTCTAGATCGGGCAACGCCTCGCGATCTGTTCGATACGATTCGTTTGCCCGGCTATGGTGCTGATATCTGGGGATCGTTGCAACTGCACAGAATCCATGTGGCGCTGGCAGCAACACTACCTCACCCACTTTATAAATACGGGCGAGACCGTTTCGAACGAGTTACGGATAGAAGCATTCAGGAACAACTTATTCCGATGCTCCGAAATGATGAACATTCGACTGCAACCGAGTTGAAGGAACAGGCGTGGTCAGTTGTAGAGCCGTTGATAACCCTCGATGAGACAGAGCGCGAATATACTGACCGCGTACACACTGGTGAGCTTTTACCGGAATTACTTTTCCCTGATGACGAGAGACTTGCCGGGCAGTTGAAACGACATCCCGCATTGCTGTGGAAGGTCGAAAATGTGAAACAGCATCTCTCGAAGTGACGCAGGTGTCTGCCAACTACCGGCTCAATGAGTTGCTGTTAAACCTGTTTGTCTTGACACACCCTTCGTGATTGGATAGCTGGCATGTGAAAGCATGAAAAGACGAGACGAAATCATCTCCCTGCCATGTTTTTCCTCTTCCCATAGTATAATATTCTTAAGGTGAGACCTAAACTGTAGGAGGACAAAATGGACTTAACTTTAAAAATACCGGATAAAATTGGATTTGCCTGGTCCGATTGAGCAAAACAGAAGGAATAGCAGGGCTATTTTGAGGATTTTGCGATTAAGAAACCGTCAAAGACGGCCCGAAGATGAGATGCGAAAACGTTAAGTTATTTTGGGACAATCCCTAAGCATAGAACCAATAACTGCTAATCTGTATAATTTTGTGGCTGAGTTACTGAGTTACAAAGTTACAAGATAAAAACCTGCATTACAAATTTTGGAAAGCGTAGACGAAACAATACAAAAGAAAATCGCGAGCCTTGTAATCCCGCGTTTAAACGGCGAATCCGTAAAGACTGACTTTGACCGTTACCTTCATTTGGCAAAAAGTGGTTTTGGCGGATTTATCATATTCGGCGGTGAAAAAAATACTCTCAAAGAAGCCTTACAAGAATTAGAACGAGCAGTCGGACGTCGCCTCCTTATACTTTCAGATCTTGAACAGGGATTAGGACAACAGGTAAGCGGTGGCTCTTTATTTCCTCCTGCTATGGCTATTGCTCATGCCGTAGATCCAAAAAAGCCTGAAGATATAAAACTCTTTAGAAAATCTATCGCCATAATCTCACAAGAAGCGCTGTCAGTGGGCATAAATGTCATACTTGCACCTGTAGCGGATATTCACACAAATCCTGAAAACCCGATTATATGCACCCGCGCCTACGGCACAGATCCGGCAAGGGTATCGTGGTTTGTAAAAGAGTATATCAGCTCTCTACAGGGTGAATCAGAAACCACAGGTCTTCTGGCTTGTGTTAAGCATTTTCCAGGCCACGGAGATACAAATCTTGACTCCCATCTTAGTCTCCCAATAGTTTCCTCAGATCTTAACAGGCTTCATTCCGTGGAACTGCCTCCATTTAGCTCTGCCATAGCAGCAGGGGTAGAAATAGTGATGGTAGGCCACCTCCTTGTTGATGCAATCGACTCAGATTTTCCTGCCACTCTCTCCAGTAAGACCATACAGGGTTTGTTAAGAAGAAAACTTGGATTTGACGGTGTTGTTATCACTGATGCGATGAACATGGGTGCGGTAAAAAATACATACGGCGAAGCTCCGGCTTGTCTTATGGCGCTTATGGCCGGTTGCGATATTCTTCTACATCCGGATGATCCTGAAGGTGTGGTGGACCTTATTGCCGAGCATTGGGAGAAAACAGAAAATCGCGTTAATAAAGCCGGGAAACGCGTGAAACATCTTCAAGAAAAACTTGGCCGGAGAACTGGGATTGTCTCAAAGTCACCGCTGATAAAGTCTTCGCAGAAAATCGTTAATACCTTGTCGAGAAAATCGCTTAGAGTGAAAAAAGGCGTGCCTTGTATTTATGGTGACGAGGTCCTGTTTGTTATTGATGAAGACAGTAATGAAAATAGTAATAAAGATGAGAATTTCTACTCTGGGCAGGGATCTGTCTTTATAGAGACGATTAGGCAGAGATATCCACGCGTCAGTTGGGAGTGTAGCTTAAATGCTCTGCTTTCAAAAAGAGCTGTTGCCGGGACATATGACAGACCGATTATTGTTGCTCTGTTTTCGCGTATCGCCGCATGGAAGGGCAGAAGCGGCCTTTCGGAAGCCAGCAGGGATCTTCTCAAGAAGGCACTGTCCAGCTCGTCAAGAACAACAGTGGTATCTTTCGGCTCTCCGTCTCTGCTTGAAGGAGTCGAGGCTAACACACTTATTAACGCATGGTGGCCTGGAAAAACCGCTCAAAAAGAGGCTGCTAAGCTACTGATACGAAGTGAGTTTTAAATGTAACTTGGCAATGATGTTGCAATTTCGGATAAAATAACAACCATAATTTTGCTGTGAGGAGTGTCTGCTGTGAATAATATCAAGATAGGAATAATAGGCGGTTCAGGGCTTGATGATCCTAAACTCATGAAGGATATCAAGGAAAAAGCCTTAAAAACTCCCTACGGGAAACCTTCGAGTATGCTTATAACCGGTAAGATAAGCGGGGTTGATGCCGTGGTGCTTGCAAGACACGGGAAGGACCATTCGATATATCCCACCGGGGTTAATTACAGGGCAAATATATATGCTCTTAAGAAAGTTGGATGTACGCACATTCTGGCCACTACAGCAGTGGGTTCTCTCAGGCAGAAGGTTAGACCTGGAGATCTCGTATTCATGGATCAGTTCATTGACATGACAAAACATAGAACTCTTACCTTTCATGACAAAAAGGTCATACACACCCCCATGGCCGAGCCTTTCTGTAAAACATTATCAGCTCTGCTGGCCAGAAGCGCAAAAGAGCTTAAACTCAGACACCACAAGCGGGGCACGGTTGTTACCATCGAAGGACCTCGGTTTTCGACAAAGGCCGAATCCCACATGTTCCGGCTGTTTGGAGCAGACGTGATAAACATGTCCACAGTGCCGGAGGTTATCCTGGCAAAGGAACTTGGCATATGTTACCAGTCTATTGCAATGAGCACAGACTATGACTGCTGGAAAGAAGAGGAAGAGCCGGTAACCTGGGACATGATTGTGGAGACAATGAAAAAAAATGCAGATAATGTAAAAGAACTTCTTGTAAAGACAATTCCGAAGATTCCGAAGATTAAAAACAACGATTGTCAGTGCAAAAACTAAAGAATTCTTATAAAAATCTAAGGAGAAAATTAAATATGCCTATTAAATCCAGAATACGCACAATCAAGGATTACCCAAAAAAAGGTATCATGTTTCGTGACATAACCACGCTGATTAAAGATCCTGTTGGTTTCAGGCTGGTGATAGACCAGTTTACCCAGAGGTATATAAATGAAGATGTTGATTTTGACATAATAGCCGGCATAGAATCGCGCGGATTTATTCTCGGCGGCGCACTGGCCTACACACTTGGCAAAGGTTTTGTGCCGATAAGAAAGAAGGGTAAACTTCCGGGTGAAATAGTTTCGCAGGAGTACGAACTTGAATATGGCACAGACAGCATAGAGGTGCATAAGGACGCAATCAAAAACGGCGCAAAAGTACTTATCGTGGACGATCTGGTTGCCACAGGCGGCACAGCTCTTGCGGCAGCATCTCTTATTGAAAAACTAGACGGCCAGATCACAGAGATGTGTTTCATCGTAAATTTGCCCGATATAGGCGGCTTTGAAAAACTTAAAGCTAAAGGTTACAAGCTTTTTGCCCTAACCGAATTTGAAGGGGAGTGAGCATTTGTCCCCAAACAAAAGGTCTTGATGCTGTTTCTTACGACCGTATTATTGTAACCCTATCACTACCCAACAAAGTACAATGTCATGGACACTTATCAGTTAGGGATTAGGGTGGGAGGAGAGTTCTAGAAGTGGGCTAAAGAGATTTATGGATTCCGGCGAGCTCCAGTCGTAGCCGCCTAAAACTTTTTTTACAATGATTCCATCACGATTTATTATAAGGCTGGTGGGCAAGGCGAAGACTTTGTATATCCTCGATATTTTGTTCTTTGGATCATGAAGAATAGTGAAATTTACTGGCGTTTTCTTAAGAAAACGTTTTACCTGTTTTTTAGAGCGATCCGAAGAAACGGCAAGAATTACCAGTCCTTTATCCTTAAATATCCGTTTTAAAATGTTCATGGATGGCATTTCGGCTTTGCACGGCGGGCACCATGTGGCCCAGAAATTTAAAAGAATAGTTTTTCCTCTGAACTGCTTTAGAGAAACCTCGACACCATCCAGGTCCGGCAGTGTGAAGTCCGGCGCCTTATTGCCGATTAATTCATCGGTTTCCCATGGAACCGGTGGCACTGCCCATACCGGGGAGGTTCT
>CAYWZR010000132.1:0-6980 GCA_964462885.1 uncultured Nitrospirota bacterium | reverse complement strand
GCGTCTTGGCAGCCCAGCCAAGATGTGTTTCAAGGACCTGTCCGACGTTCATTCTGGAAGGCACACCAAGCGGGTTAAGTACAACATCCACCGTAGTGCCGTCAGGCAGGATAGGCATGTCTTCCTCTGCCATAACCATGGATACCACACCCTTATTTCCATGTCGTCCAGCCATCTTATCTCCAACCTGAATTTTTCTCTTCATGGCAAGATAAACCTTGACAACCTTAAAAACTCCTGGGGACAGTTCGTCTCCTTTTCTCAAACGCCCTATTTTCCCTATATAACGGGCCTCAAGCTTCTGAATTTCGTCTTCAATATCATTTTTGACAAATGCAAACAGTTCCTGGTCATCATCACTGTCAAGCATGATCTCTGAAAGCATGTGATCAGGAAGCAAAGCAAGAGACTTGCTCGTAATTTTAGCTCCGGCAACACAAAGAGTCTTTGTACCGTCAAATGATACAACATCTTCGGCTACTTTTTTGCCCTCTATCATCGCACGTATTCTGCGGAATCCGACCCGGCGGAGAATCTCAGACTCCTCTTCCAGATCTCTATGAAGCCGCTCGATCCCCTCGGCTTCTATACGCTTTGTGCGTTCGTCTTTATCAACACCCTTACGGGCAAATACTTTTACATCGACAACCGTACCCTCAACTCCAGGGGGAACATAAAGGCAGTTCTCTCTCACCTCTTCAGCTTTTTCACCGAATATGGCTCTTAAAAGTCTTTCTTCCGGAGTAAGCGGAGTTTCCCCTTTTGGTGTAACCTTGCCAACAAGAATATCACCCGCCTTCACCTCAGCGCCGCAACGGATAATACCGCTTTCATCCAAATTTCTGAGCGCCTCCTCTGAGACGTTAGGAATATCCCGTGTAATCTCCTCGCGACCGAGCTTTGTCTCACGTGCGTCAATCTCGAACTGCTCAATATGGATGGATGTATATACGTCTTCTTTGACAAGCCGCTCATTCAGAAGAATAGCATCCTCGAAGTTATAACCATTCCATGGCATAAAAGCCACAATTACATTTTTACCAAGAGCGAGTTCACCCAACTCAGAGCACGGGCCATCAGCCAGTACCTGCCCCTCTGTCACATGATCACCCCTTGAGACTATCGGCTTCTGAGTAATACATGTGCTCTGGTTTGAGCGGTGAAACTTGACAAGTTTATAAATATCCACGCCTTCATCAGCATCATCGGCCTGAACAACAATCCTGGTGGCATCCACTGATTCCACAGTACCGGCTTTTCGTGCACATACCACCACACCAGAATCGTGTGCCGCATTGTATTCCATGCCGGTTCCTACCACAGGTGCTTCGGATTTAAGAAGCGGTACAGCTTGGCGTTGCATGTTTGACCCCATCAAAGCACGGTTAGCATCATCGTTTTCGAGAAACGGTATTAAAGAAGTAGAAACACTAACAATCTGTTTAGGGGAGACATCCATGTATCGCACGCGATCCGGCGGTACAAGCTGAAAATCTCCGCCTATTCTGATAGAGACGCTATTACCCATAAGACGTCCGTCTTCATCAATGGGGGTATTGGCCTGAGCAGTTATTGCGTTTTCTCCTTCAATTGCCGAAAGATATACAA
Organism: uncultured Nitrospirota bacterium; assembly: GCA_964462885.1. Lineage (GTDB taxonomy): Bacteria > Nitrospirota > Thermodesulfovibrionia > SZUA-242 > SZUA-242 > JALUUO01. The sequence goes on along the minus strand of CAYWZR010000132.1, from coordinate 5,372 downwards.
TATCTCCAGTAATCCGCCCGTCTTTAACTACTCGGTACGGCGCCTCTATGAAGCCATACTCGTTAACTCTGCCATAAGCGGCCAGAGAAGTTATAAGTCCGATGTTAGGTCCTTCCGGCGTTTCAATCGGGCAGATACGACCGTAGTGTGTAGGATGTACATCCCGCACCTCAAAACCGGCACGCTCACGAGTAAGTCCACCCGGGCCAAGAGCTGATAGACGCCTCTTATGCGTAATCTCGGACAAAGGATTGGTCTGATCCATAAACTGCGATAGTTGACTGGAGCCGAAAAACTCTTTTACGGCAGCCATAACGGGTTTTGCATTTATTATATCGTGAGGCATTGCGCTTTCAAGATCTGCAAGACTCATCTTTTCTTTTATAGCACGCTCCATTCTTACAAGACCGATACGGAACTGGTTTTCCAGAAGCTCTCCGACCGCTCTTATACGACGGTTGCCAAGATGGTCGATGTCATCCACCTCGCCTCGCCCTACCCTGAGATCCATTATATATTTAACGATAGCCACCAGGTCTTCGGTTGTAACCACCCGGGTTTCAAGAGGTACCTTAAGACCTAATCTTTTGTTAAGCTTCAACCGTCCGACCGGCGAAAGGTCGTATCTTTTAGAATCAAAGAAAAGCCCATGAAAAATCTTTTGTGCCGCTTCAAGAGTAGGCGGTTCTCCTGGACGAAGCTTGCGGTATATCTCTATTACAGCCTCTTCCTTATTTGTGGTATTATCGGCCAGTAGCGTGTCACGAAAAGAAGGAAGATAACGAACCTGGTCCATGTAGAGAAGAGTTAGGTCCTTAATGCCTGCATCCAGGATTGCTTTAAATACCTGCTCGGTAATCTCCTCATTGCTCTCAAGGAGCACCTCACCGGTCTCTGGAGCAATGATATCAAAAAGCGTAATACGTCCAATAATATCAGAATGCTGGCACGGTATTTCGGTAAATCCGGCCTCTTTCATCTTTCGCATGCTACCCTTGGTAATGCGTCCGCCTTCCTTTACAAAAACATCCTTTCCCTTTTGAAGAGCTACAAGCGATTTGGTTCCCATCAAAATATCGCTTAGTTCGCGAACAAAGTTATCTCCCTTAGCCCTGAGAATTTTCTCTGTGGGATAGAACATTTGAAGGAGTTCGAGATTTGTATATCCAAGCGCCTTAAGAAGAATTGTGGCAGGAAGTTTTCTCTTCCGGTCGATCCGGGCATTCAGAATATCCTTGGCATCAAACTCCAGATCCAGCCAAGAGCCGCGTGCCGGAATAATTCTGGCAGTATGTAAAGCCCTGCCGCTTGTATGAACCCGTGTTTTATCGAGTCCAAAAAATACACCGGGAGACCGGTGCAACTGGCTCACCACAACACGCTCAGTACCGTTAATAACAAAAGTTCCGGTTTCGGTCATAAGCGGAAGTTCGCCTATGTATACCTCCTGCTCACGCGAGTCTTTCAGGCGGCGCTGCTGACCGGTCTTTTCCCAGAGGTTCAAACGAACCCTGATTTTTAAAGGTGCGGCAAAACTGATTCCCTTATCCAGGCACTCGCGCACATCAGCCTTGGGATTACCAATGTTGTACTCTATATACTCAATGGATGCAGTCTCGTTATAGTCCGTAATCGGGAAAACACTTTTAAACGCCGCTTGCAGTCCCCGGTCCTGCCGTTTTTCAGAAGAAGCAGTAACCTGAAGAAAAGCGTCAAAAGAGCGTTTTTGTATCTCGATAAGATTAGGGACGTCCAGAACTGTCTTAATTTTCCCGAAATTTCTTCTCTCTCTAACACACTGTGCCATTATGTCTCCTCAAACTAAAAATGTGCGTTAAAACCTCAATACTTTACTTAAATCAAAAGCATTAAATGCTTTTTTATTAGTCTTCAGCATCTACTTTATTTCGACGCCAGCTCCCTGCTCTTCAAGTTTGGCCTTGATTTCATCGGCCTCTTCCTTGGTAACATCGGTCTTAACCTCTTTTGGAGCATTGTCAACCACTTCTTTTGCTTCCTTCAAGCCTAGCCCCGTCAGTTCCCTGACCACCTTAATGACCTGAATTTTCTTGTCTCCTATTGATGTAAGTATTACATCAAAACTGGTCTTTTCCTCGGCTGCCGCAGAAGCATCGCCTCCCGCAGCTCCAGGCGCAGCGGCAACAGCCATAGGCGCAGCAGCCGTTACTCCATAGCGATCCTCAAATTCCTTGATGAACTCCGACATCTCAAGAATAGTCATATTATCTATAAACTGAAAAACATCATCCTTTGTTACACTCATCTCTAAATTCTCCTTAATAAAAGATATTCTTAAATTTTATGAATTGGATTGTTGGTTTTTAACTTCTGATACTGATACATAAGACAAAGATGTACTAGGCAGCCTTCTGGGCCTTCAAGGCTTCCAGAGCATATGCAAACCTTGTAACCGTATTGGCCATAAGTCCGGCAAGCTTTTGCGTTGGAGCCTGCATTACACCAGCAAGCTTACCAAGAAGAACATCCCGTCCAGGCAGTAAGGCAACAGCTTTAAGCTGATCAAGGTCACAAACTTTTCCCTCAATCAAACCCATTCGGACCTTGAACGTCTCTTCTTTGGACTTCGCATAATCAAGAACCGCCTTGGCCAGAACTACCGGGTCATCATAGCCAATAGCCACTGCGACCTGACCGGTCAGGCTGTCATGAATCAAAGCTGTTGGTGTATCTTCGAGAGCTTTACGGGCCAGGGTATTCTTTACCACCCTAAAGTCCAGATTTGACTTATTAAACGACACCCTGAGCTCGGTGAGATTCTCAACAGTAAGTCCGCTGTACTCAGCTACCACAGCACCTTTGGCCCGCGTAAAACGATCCTTCAGGTCAGAGATAATTTTTGCTTTTTCTTCTTTAGTTTTCAGAACAATTCCCCCTTTCCAGGGCAGAGACTTAAACAAAAACGGATTGGACAGTTTTGCCTTGGCTCCAAGGTGGACCCAAGACTTTATGTCTTTCAACCAGTCTAAACAGGCTCGGGAATTTTCTCCCCGGTTTAAGGATCCTTTTAAATTAGCTAGACTTAGCTAGGGGTTTGAGCAACCCCATGGACCCGCCAGTAGTCTCTGACCAGTATTTTTACAAATAATCCGGCAAAGCCGGGACAAAATTTATTAAAGCAGTCAGAAATCAGAATAAAACCTACATCAGTTTAATTCCCAATTCATCATTCTTAATTCACTACTCCCTTTACCCTCTACTTTCCAAATTGCATAGTGAGTTGGTTGTAGTCCAGTCGGATTCCAGGTCCCATTGTGGAAGACAGGCTGGCCTTTTTCAAGTATCTGCCCTTGGATGTAGCTGGTTTGGCCTTCAATACCGCACTTATGACTGTTTCAGAGTTCTCAAGAAGCTGTTTGGCATCAAAGGATAGTCTCCCCACAGGAACATGTATTATTCCTGCCTTCTCGACTCTGTACTCGACCTTTCCGGCCTTTATCTCGCCTACCGCCTTGCCCACATCGAACGTGACAGTTCCAAGCTTTGGGTTAGGCATAAGGCCGCGCGGCCCTAATACTTTTCCAAGACGCCCCACCATACCCATGAGATCCGGTGTGGCAACAGCACTATCGAAATCCAACCATCCTTTTTGGATTTTTTCAACAAGATCCTCAGCTCCCACAAAATCAGCGCCAGCCTCAAGAGCTTCCTTTTCCTTATCTCCCTTTGCAAATACTACAACCCTGGCAACTTTTCCGGTTCCATGGGGTAAAGATACTGTTCCACGCACCATCTGGTCTGCCTTTCGTGGGTCCACTCCCAAGTTCATAGCCAACTCAACTGTCTCATCAAAAGTTGCCCAACCAGACTCTTTTACAAGACTTAAAGCATCTTCAAGAGAGTATAATTTGTTACGGTCAATCTTCTCTCTGGCAGCATCATATTTTTTTCCCATTACAAAATCTCCTTAAAAATTCGGTACTTCTATATAACATCAATCTATAACATCTATTCCCATACTGCGTGCAGTTCCTGCAATTACCTTCTCGGCATTGTCCAAATCATAAGCGTTAAGGTCAGGAAGTTTGGTTCCAGCTATCTCACGAACCTGAGCAGACGTAATCTTTCCGACCTTGTCCCTGTTTGGAACAGAAGAACCCTTGATTACACCAGCAGCTTTTTTAATCAACTGAGACGCAGGTGGTGTCTTTGTTATAAACGAGAACGTCCGATCTTTATAAATACTAAGAACAACCGGCACAATCGTATCGCCAAGCGCCTTGGTTTTGGCATTAAACTGTTTGCAAAAGTCCATTATATTAATACCATGCGGACCAAGAGCCGGTCCGACAGGAGGTGCTGGATTAGCCTTACCGGCCTCAATCTGAAGTTTTACCTGCGCTTGAATTTCTTTTGTAGCCATACTTTTAGAAAACCTCCAGTGCTGTAACTACCTTAAGTAGCTATACAATGTTTAATATCCTACGATTCTTTTTCAACCTGGTAAAAATCCAACTCTACCGGTGTTTGTCGACCAAAAATACTTACCATTACCTTTAATTTTCCGTGTTCCGCATCGACCTCTTCCACATTACCTGTAAAGTTAGCAAAAGGCCCGTCTGTAATGCGAACACTCTCACTCCTTTGGTACTGTGCGCTTATACGTTCTCTAGGACCTGTCTCCATCTGCTTGACCACCATCTCTACTTCCTCTTCAGGAAGCGGAGCAGGTTTAGTTCCGCCGATAAAGCCGGTAACCCTTGGAATGCTTTTTACAAGATGCCAAGTAGTGTCGTTTAAATCCATCTGCACAAGTATATAACCTGGATAAAACTGTCGCTCAGCTTCATGCCTTTTCCCTGAACGCATCTCTATAACACGTTCTTTAGGAATCAGTATCTGTGCAAGCTGATCCTGAAGCCCAAGACTCTCGACTTTTCCCATGATAGCCTGCTTCACCTTGTCTTCAAACCCGGAGTAAGTGTGTACAATATACCAATCCACAGAATATCCCTACCTTATAGCCATTCCAACCAGCTTGGAGAGTCCAAGATCTACAACACCGAGCATACAGGCAATCACAACTGTTGTGATTATCACAACCCAGGTTGAACCAAGCACCTCGTCTTTGGTCGGAAAAACAACTTTTTTTAGTTCAATCTTCACTTCGCGGAAAAATGTCTTAATTTTTTCAAACATATATAATTTCCCTCACCCAACTAAATCTATCACTCTTAATGCCTTTTAATATATCTTGCGCACAATACCCTTATTCCATTTCCCCAAAAACTCTGATAAAAGAGAACATATGGATCTGATGCAAGAAAAAACGCCTTAAATGGCAGGCCAGGAGGGATTCGAACCCCCAGCCCTCGGATTTGGAGTCCGATGCT
>CAYWZR010000131.1:0-6993 GCA_964462885.1 uncultured Nitrospirota bacterium | reverse complement strand
TTTCATGTATTATACAGTCAAACCTGATATAAGAGGTGAGATTGGTTATGGTTGCAAACATCGTAGATCGTAATAGTACCCATTTTACAGTGCAAGTGAGGATTCCTTATCAAAGTTCGATGCTTGATTTTGAAGAAAGCATCCAGGAAGGTGTTAATCAAGTTGGTCTTTTAGCGACTGGAGAAGCGCTGTCTCAATTTGATACAGATGGTTCATCAATTGTTGTAGGTTCATCAAAATTGAGCAGTAAAGGCAAAGAGCCAAAGCGATACCAAACGCCTTATGGTTCGGTGAACATTGACCGGCATGTATATCAAGGTACAAAAGGAGGAAAGACTTACATTCCTCTTGATCATAATGCTCGCATCATTGTTTCCTCAACTCCAAAGTTTTCAAAGATGGTATCTTCCAAGTATGCCGACCTTGGTTCATCCCGAGTACAGTCAGATCTTAAGGAGAATCATGGCAGAGCAGTTGCACGTTGCTATATACAGGATATATCGGAGGCAGTCAGCGCAGTAGTATCAGCTAAAGATGAGGTTTGGGATTATGCATTGCCGGAGATGCCTAACCCAGTAGAATCTATTTCTATTGGCATGGATGGCACCTGCATGCTGATGTGTGAGGATGGCTATCGTGAAGCGATGGTTGGCACAATAGCGTTCTATGATAAGGCTGGTGAACGACAACATACCACTTACATGGCGGCCACGCCTGAATATGGTAAGGAAACCTTTTTTGGTCAATTTGAACGTAAAATAGAGAAGGTGAAAACCCTCTATCCGCAAGCGCATTATGTAGGGTTGGCCGATGGTGCAAAGTGCAATTGGCCATTTTTGCAGCGTCATACAGAAACTCAAACGATAGATTTCTGGCATGTCACGGAGTACTTGGGCAAAGCCTCAAATGTAATGTTTCATGGCAAACGCAAAGAAGCAGAGAAGTCTGAATGGATGGATGCTTCCTGTCACAAACTTAAACATACCGTAGGAGCAGCAACGCGGCTACTCAATGAAATGGTAGCTTATCGTGCTGAAAATGATATACCTAAGGAGAGGCGAGATATTCTGGAGTCAGTGATCACCTATTTTACAAACAACAAAAGCAAAATGAAGTATGCCCAAAATGCAAAAAAGAATCTGCCGATTGGCTCTGGTGTGACTGAAGCGGCATGCAAGGTGATTGTTAAGCAGCGATTATGTGGATCTGCTATGAAGTGGAAAGAAAAAGGAGCAGCCGCTGTCTTGAGCTTACGTTGTATAAACTATAGCAAGGGAAGCTGGGAACAATTTTGGCAAAAAGTCAGTCAATATGGAGTGCCTAGGAATGCATAAAGCAACATTATACTAAGGTCATACCCATATCAAATGCTTGTTGATCATATTCAAGGATAAATCAAATCAAACAATTTATTTGCCTTTTCTTTATTAAGATCTTTCAGAATCTTGTATTCTTCCAATGCAGAACCCTTGTCCTTTATGACTATATATTCAACACCAAGATTGTAATGTGCATCTGCATCATTAGGCTTAATCCTGATAGCCTGTTTATAAGCATCAATTGCTTCTTGATACTTGCCAGAATTGTGATAGGAATTACCAAGATTGAAATGTGACTTAGCATTATCAGGTCGAATCCTGATCGCTTGCTTGTAAGCATCTATTGCTTCCTGATGCTTGCCTAAGTTTTCATAGGAATCACCAAGATTGTGATGTGCATCTGCAAAGTCAGGTTTAATCCTGATTGCCTGTTTGTATGCATTAACTGCATTCTGATACTTATAAAGTTCATAATAAGTGTCTCCAAGATTAGAATGTTCATATGCATCATCAGGTTTAATTCTGATCGCCTGCTTGATTGCATCAACTGCTTCTAGATACTTGCCTAATACAGTGTATACAAAACCTATACGAGAATAAGCCAATGCATTATCAGGTTCAATTTTGATTGTCTGTTTATAAGCATCAATTGCTTCGGGATACATGCCAGAAGCTTCATAGGTTGCTCCAAGACCAAAATACGCAGGTACATAATCAGCTTTAGTTTTGATTGCCAGCATATAGGCATCTATTGCTTCTCGATTTTTCCCATATGTTTGGTATGAGATGCCAAGTTCATAATAATATGTTTCATCTTTAATATCTTTTTTGATAGTTTTTTCAGAATCAGCAAAGACACTTGAAGAGATAAATAATATTATTAGCATACAAACAAGGACGACAGATTTTTCTCTCTGTAAATGGGGAAGCATAGTACCTCTCTATTAATTTATATTCTATACCGTCTTATTTTTTTGTATAACTAAGTAATTACCTGCCAGTTGGCATATTAAAAAGTTTACTACATAAGAAACAAAATGACTATATATAGATATTTTCCCATGCTTTTCTTATATAAGAAATAATTATATTTCTACATATAGAAACTGTTCAAGGCGTATCCTGGACAATTATTGCTTCCAGTCCTCGCTCAATAACATCCTTATATGGCAAGTCCAAAACCTGTTTTTTACTTGTTCCAACGTCCTACAACAGACTCAGAAATAGTTCGCTTTAGGGTATGAACAAAATTATAACCAGTGCCATAAAAAGCACCTGAAACATACCTGACTTTAAGAAACTTTAGTTAATTTTTCGCGCTTGATAAATGCTATGACTTCTTCTACTCCCAAACCTTGTTTAAGATTTGTGAATATAAACGGTTTACTTCCGCGCATTTTACGGGCATCTCTCTCCATAACTTCCAGCGAAGCTCCGACGTAAGGTGCAAGGTCAATTTTGTTAATAACCAGCAGTTCTGATTTTGTGATACCTGGGCCACCCTTGCGAGGGATTTTATCACCTGCCGCCACATCAATCACATAAATTGTAAGATCTGAAAGTTCCGGACTAAACGTTGCGGCGAGGTTGTCGCCGCCGCTCTCAATAATCACCATATCAAGGCCAGGGAAACGGCCTGAAAGCTCTGAAATAGCAGCCAGATTCATTGATGCGTCCTCACGGATGGCGGTATGCGGGCATCCGCCTGTTTCTACTCCAATGATTCGCTCTTTAGGCAAGGCCTGACTACGAATAAGGAACTCGGCATCTTCTTGCGTGTAAATGTCATTTGTAACAACAGCTATCTGGTATGTGTCTTTGAGGTTTTTACAAATAGCATCGATAAGAGCTGTTTTCCCTGAACCTACCGGGCCGCCTATACCCAAACGTAACGCCTGTTTATCTTTCATGATTTTATGGTTTCCTTTTCTATGATTCTACGATTGAAATAATCGTGTATACATTGTTTCATGCAGAGCACTCCCTATAGCCGCTGACGTCATAAGATTGCCGATTTGACTTTCTTCAAGAGAAAGTCCCTGACCAACAACTTCTGGTATGAGTTCTGTGGCATGCGATAAAATTCTCTGGCCAGCGGTCTGTCCCAGTGGAACCAGTTTTATCGCTGCCAGAACCTGGTTTTCTGTCCAGGACCATAGGTAACCCATTGCCATGTTATAGATAGAAATTCGCCATTTTACTGCTGCAAGAGAAAAAACCGTGGCAAGACATGTACTGCGTTCTTCAATCCAAGCCTGGGCATCTTCTATCTTCATATCCACAAGTAGGCGTGCTAAAGCTCTGCCCATGTGGGTGTCTTCAGCCTGTATTTCAGAGGATTCACGACAAGCATATAGGTATTGATTCCAGAAGCATGCTTTTTCATAATTTTCTGCTTGCCATGCAATGTATAGCCTGGAAAGCACCGGAATGTCCAAACGACCGAGAGAGTATTTCAATAGTCCCATTATCCAGCTCTTAGCTGTAGACTCATCCTTTACCCAACCGACCGATGTAGCATACTCAAGCCCCTGTGAAAACGAATAGGCCCCAATTGGCAACGCCGGAGACACAAGCTGCATAAGACGCATAAGAGCTTTGCCATCCTCTGAAGATATGTAAGATATGTTATTTGTAGATTTGATCATTGTTGAGTATGACTATCTGTTTTACTGCACCATTAAAAAATCTGTATTTTAAAAAAGGAAGTAGCGCTGTGCCATCGGCAGTACTGATGCAGGTTCGCATGTCAGGAGTTCCCCGTCTGCACGTACTTCATAAGTCTGAGAATCTATCTCCATATTAGGTTGATAATTATTATGAATAAGATCGGCCTTGCCGATATTGCGCGTGTTCCTGGCAGCAACCAGGTTTTTTTTCAGATCAAGTTTTTCTCCGATACCTGCCTCCAGTGCTGAGCTTGATATGAAGCTTACGCTTGTAGCCGTAAGGGCTCGCCCCATAGCGCCGAACATATGGCGATAGTGTACGGGCTGAGGCGTGGGAATTGAGGCGTTTGGATCCCCCATTGGAGCGGCTGCTATCATGCCTCCCTTAATGATCATGGCCGGTTTAACACCGAAGAAGGCGGGCTTCCACAAGACTATATCGGCAAGTTTGCCTTTCTCTATGGAGCCAACTTCGTGGGCTATGCCGTGGGCGATAGCGGGGTTGATGGTGTATTTTGCAATGTATCTTTTTGCCCGAAAGTTGTCGTTGTCTGCCGAGTCTTCTGGAAGAGATCCCCGTTGCACCTTCATTTTATGGGCTGTTTGCCAGGTACGGATGATGACTTCACCGACCCGGCCCATGGCCTGCGAATCTGAGGCTATCATGCTGAACGCCCCCAGATCATGAAGGATATCCTCTGCCGCGATTGTCTCGCGCCTTATACGCGACTCGGCAAAGGCCACATCTTCAGGAATATTTGGATCCAGGTGGTGGCAGACCATCAACATATCCAGGTGTTCATCCACTGTGTTTACAGTATAGGGACGAGTGGGATTGGTGGATGAAGGCAGAACATAAGACTCGCCGCAGACCTTTATAATGTCCGGCGCATGCCCGCCTCCTGCTCCCTCGGTATGGTAGGTGTGAATAGTTCTTCCCTGAAATGCCGATATGGTATCCTCCACAAATCCTGATTCATTGAGCGTATCGGTATGTATGGCTACCTGTACGTCGTATTTATCAGCAACCTTAAGACAGTTATCAATAGCGGCAGGGGTTGTTCCCCAGTCTTCATGAAGCTTCAGCCCCATTGCGCCGGCAACCAGTTGTTCTTCAAGCACCACAGGAAGGCTTGCATTGCCCTTACCAAAAAAACCGAGATTCATGGGCGCAGCCTCAGCAGCCTGCAACATACGATGAATATTCCAGGGACCGGGTGTGCAGGTTGTTGCGTTAGTACCGGCAGCCGGACCGGTTCCGCCACCCAGCATCGTTGTTACGCCAGACATCAAGGCTTCCTCTATCTGTTGAGGGCAAATAAAGTGAATATGAGAGTCAAGAGCCCCGGCCGTGACGATAAGCCCTTCACCGGCAATTACCTCTGTACCCGGTCCGATGATTATATTCACACCGGTTTGAATGTCAGGATTTCCGGCCTTGCCTATTTCGGAAATACGACCCTCCTTGATGCCGATGTCCGCCTTAACAATACCCCAATGATCCAGTATAAGGGCATTGGTAATAACAACATCCACTGTTTCATTTGACGAAGACTGACTCTGTCCCATACCGTCGCGTATGACTTTGCCTCCGCCAAACTTGACCTCTTCGCCGTAAGTGGTTCTGTCTTCCTCAACCTCTATCCAAAGCTCTGTATCAGCAAGACGCAACCTGTCCCCTTTGGTAGGACCGTACATCTCAGCATAGGCACGACGATTTATTTCCCCCATGGATGAACCTCCTAGAGTAAGCCCATAATTTTGGCGTTAAAGCCGTAAACGCAACGCTTACCTGCGTACTCGACCAAATCTACTTCTCGGCTCTGACCCGGCTCGAACCGCACAGCAGTACCGGCAGGAATATTAAGGCGAAAACCACGTGTAGGCTCCCGGGCAAAGTCCAGAGCACTATTAGTTTCATAAAAATGGTAATGAGAGCCGACCTGAATGGGCCTGTCACCCTTGTTGGCAACAACAATACTCAGTGTCTTACGGCCCTTGTTCAATTTAATCTCTCCATCAGAGGTAATAATTTCTCCAGGTATCATTTTAAGCCTCCTACACAATGGGATTGTGGACTGTAACCAGTATAGTCCCGTCAGAAAAAGTGGCTTCCACCTGCACATCATGGATCATTTCTGCAATCCCCTCCATGCACTGGTCACGGCTCACCACATGGGCACCGGCCTCCATTAGATCAGCAACCATTCGCCCCTCCCGCGCCCCTTCAACCACAAAATCAGAGATTAACGCTACCGCCTCGGGATGATTCAGCTTTACACCACGCTCCAGGCGTGATCGCGCCACCATTGCCGACAATGATACCAGCAATTTGTCCTTTTCCCTTGGCGTAAGATTCATCAATCTCTCCCTCTACAAATTCCAAACGCGCGGCATTTCTCTCTTGCGAAACTCAACCAGATACCTGAGCAACGCGCCGCGCAATGCCTTGGCGTCTCCGGCCAGAAAACGCACAATCAGTATTCCATTCCAGGTCGAAGCAGCCGCCTCGACACCTGCAGACTGCAACAAGTGCTGCCCCTGTTCCAGTCGATCTTGCGCATCCGGGGCCACATAAACAAGGGTAGCCAGTGCCAGCGCACCATTTAACGTTGCGGTTTGCGCCATGGCCCGTTTCAGGTCCGGGCCAAGTATAAGGTTTTCCGCAAAAACCAATTTGCCTCCCCGGCGAATGCGCCACTGATCATTCAGTTCTATATTTGCCAGTTGCTCTCCCATTGCCTTGCGCCCCAGAACCAGCGATTCTAGCGCCAGCAACGACGAATCTTTATCCAGTTCAGCATTAAATTTACGCGACAAAGACGAACCCTCAAACAGGATTGTTTCCTGGGGCAACCATTCAAGGGTGCAACCCGGCCCCACAAAAAGCTTATTGACAATCTTTGCCGTCCCCGAACTGGCTCGATAAATCCGTTCGGCTGTCTGTCCGCTGACACAAAGTGATGCCCCTTCGCGCACCGAAACAGAAAATTCCAGTCTGTCTC
>CAYWZR010000130.1:0-7001 GCA_964462885.1 uncultured Nitrospirota bacterium | reverse complement strand
TCAAAACGTTTTGCTGATTGCATGAATAAAGCTGAAAAAACTGGGAATTTTGTTACTTACGTTGCGTAACTCCCGTGGCTTGTCACCAAGAAGTCCAGGTTTATGCTTGCGTATTGAGTTCTTATTCATATTTCAGTTCTTTTTATCACTGATTTCTTTTCAATATCTGCCATTTCGCCGCAGTCATGACGAGATAGTCTCATTACAACGTTCTTGACCTTAAACTCAAACACAATTGTGACTATGTCAAGTCAAAATAGAGATATCCTATTTTCATGTTTGAACTCTCTGGGGGTGCTGGAAAACAAATGGGCCGAAGGTAGAATTTGTTGTATAATTAAAGTCTGTCGATAAGTTGCCTTTTTTTATTTTTGTCATGCCCGAAGTCTTTAATCGGGCATCCATAACTCACTTAAAAGACTGGATTCCGGCTTAAGGACTGCCGGAATGACAGATAGAGAGACTGAATTTATGGAGAGAGTCTAATTACCTCTATAACATGTTATCGGTTAATGATTATAATAAAGTCTAATTTTGAATAGATATTCATGCTTAATTGAACTATAAAAATTTTTAAAAGGAGGGATCAATTATGAGTTGGATTCGTACAGTACAAGAAGAAGACGCAGAGGGTTTACTGGCAGAAATCTATGAAGAAACACGTGCCAAAGCAGGACGGGTGGTAAATCTTGTTAAAATACAGAGCCTTCGTCCGGAGACGATGTCAATTGCCAGAAAACTTTACAAGCATATGATGGAGTCTCCAGGAGGTTTAAGTAAGTTGCAGCGTGTCTTGATCGCCACTGTAGTTTCAAAGGTGAATGGTTGTTTTTACTGAATGGAAAGTCATGAGCCTGATCTCCGTGACGAGATTAAAGATTATGCCGAGGTTTTAAAAATTCAGGATGATTACCGGCAGGCCAACCTTGATTCTGCAACAACAAAGATGCTTGATTTTGCTGTTAAGATGACATTGACTCCAAAAGAGATGAATAGTGCAGATCTGGAAACTTTACGTACAAGCGGTTTTGCTGATGAAGATATTCTGGATATTGCGCAACTTGCTGGTTATTTTAATTACACCAACCGGGTTATGGATAGTCTGGGAATACTCCCGGAACCTACAATGAGATACAAACCTGAATAAGAAGTCAGGCTTGTTTGATAATAATCAAAATCAAATAGACATAGAGCATGGCAACCGCATGGTTTCAAGGGCTGAACCATGACAGAGTCTTTCCGTGTAATTTACCAGATAATGCAGCCGCCAAGGGTTTTGTAATATTTTTGTAATATTTATGAAGACACTAAAAATTTTAGCTAACGTTAGGGCTTGTCACAAAACAACTTGCGTTTTTAGCGCTCAGCTTTGAATTGGATTTGCCTGGTCCGATTGAGCAAAACCGAAGGAATAGCAGGGCTATTTTGAGGATTTTGCGATTAAGAAACAGTCAAAGACGGCCCGAAGATGAGATGCGAAAACGTTAAGTTATTTTGGGACAAGCCCTAAGTCGCATTTCCCAATGTGTTTACCTTTAATTGCAGTTGTTACGGTCATGCCGCTGGTTGCCGATCCCATGGTTGTTTGGGTGGTGCCTTCGAAAGAAGTTTTGTCATAGATTATACTGCCAGTGCTTGTTATTTCCATGCCTTGCTGCTTGCATTTCATCGTATAGGTGGCCGTATTGTCGTTGGTTTTTATGTCTGTAAGTTTGCATCCCTGAGCAGCGGCGTCAGGTATCGGGGTCTGCTCATTTAAGCATTGGGTTGTTATTTGTGGCGGCATCTCGATTGGCAGCCCCGGCATCTTTACTTTAGTGGTAATTTCATACCTACCTGGCTTTAAGTCTATTCCCCAGGTAGGTATGGCAGTTAATAAAAATATCCACAGAACTGAAAATGTGCAGATTTTTTTCAACATAATCTTAACGTTCCTTAATATTTATGTATATTTGTGCCATTAGCTGAACTCTTTGCAGTAAAAGGTGAGCGGAGCCGTACAGAGACCGGCGCTCCTGATAATCAGGATTAATTTGTTCCTTAGAACGTGTCCTGACGCCCGGGGACAAAGTCTCAACCCCGTATTTGGACCCGCGGTCACCGCCCACCATAATCAGTATAGGATATTTTTTTACAGCATGCAATATTGAATTTAATTGAGTTTAATCTGAGCTCAACTTCGAGTCTGATTTCTAATTCAATTGCTGGTTGAGATTCTTGACTGATTGAGATTCTTGTCTTGACTTCTGGCAGGGCATATGCTACTTTGAGCAACTACTGTTTTAAATTTAAAGGCTATTTTAAGGCTAAAAGAGGACTATTATGGTTAAAACTGCTGTATCAGGCGCAGTCGGTCGTATGGGAGGTTGTATTGTTAATCTCATTCAGGAGTCGAGTGAGCTTGATCTTTATAGCGCCATCGAATCACAGAGCTGTCCACGACTTGGTGAAGATATCGGTGAGATAATTGGAATTGGCAAGAGCGGTGTGATTGTAACCTCCGGTGTTGATGCTGCGCTTGATGGTGCAGAGGTACTGATTGATTTTTCCCATGCTGAATCAGCGCTAGGTATCTTGCGGGTCGCCACAGACCAAGGAATACCTTGTGTGGTAGGCACAACCGGGTTTAGTCTGGAAGAAACAGAAGAGATTCAGTCTTTAGCAGAAAAAATACCCTGTGTGTTTGCTCCTAACATGAGTGTCGGCGTGAATCTGCTTTTTAAGGTGCTTGGAGATGTGGCTGCTGTACTTGGGGATGACTACGATGTCGAAATTGTTG
Organism: uncultured Nitrospirota bacterium; assembly: GCA_964462885.1. GTDB lineage: Bacteria > Nitrospirota > Thermodesulfovibrionia > SZUA-242 > SZUA-242 > JALUUO01. The sequence continues at coordinate 4,222 of CAYWZR010000130.1, read as the reverse complement.
AGGCTCATCATCGCATGAAAAAAGACGCTCCTTCCGGAACAGCTTTAAAAATGGCTCAGGTACTTGCTGAGGCTCTCAATCGTAACCTGGAAGAGGTGGGTGTTTACGGACGAAAGGGGTTGATAGGTGAACGTTCCAAGAAGGAGATAGGGGTTCAGACACTAAGAGGCGGCGATATTGTGGGAGAGCATACGGTGATGTTTTGTGGACTTGGAGAACGTATAGAGATTACACATCGGGCATCAAGCAGGGATACTTTTGCACGCGGGGCGCTCAAAGCCGCAGCTTGGGTGGTGGGCCGCGATCCCGGCCTTTACACGATGCAGAATGTTTTGGGTATAGTCTGAGTTACTGTAGAAGAAGTAGCTGATCTAAACTGTAAAAAACGTTTTAAAAGGTGAAGGGCTGAAGAACAGCTCTTCGCCTTTTTGTTTATTGAAAATATTTATGTTTTTTTGTCAAGCTATAATTCATAAATCATTAACTCTACGTTTATGCTGTTGTAACTAACGATAAGGTTTTTTCAAAGCGAATTTTTTTAAAGTTTAAAGTTTGCTGTAAGCCTTAACAGATAAGGTATTATATAGTAAAAAAAGTGTAAAAATAATGAAGAAATTCGGATAATAAATTTGATTGCTGCAAAAAAGAAGGAGAGGTTTGGCAACTGTATTTAGATCACCCATAGAACAGCTGGATATCATTAAGCGAGGATCAGTAGAGGTTATTCTTGAAGACGAGCTGCTTGATAAACTTAAGGCCTCGTACGAGGAAAACAGGCCGCTTCGGGTAAAAGCCGGGTTCGATCCGACAGCGCCGGATATACATATAGGGCATACGGTGCTTCTTGAAAAAATGCGTCAGTTTCAGGAACTGGGTCATAAGGTAATATTCTTGATAGGCGATTCTACAGGAATGATCGGCGATCCATCAGGCAAGAACGAGACCCGCCCGCCGCTTAGCAGGGAAGAAATTATTAAAAATGCCGGGACCTATCGTGAGCAAATATATAAAATATTGGACCCGGATAAGACTGAAATAGCATTTAACAGCGAGTGGATGAGCGGTATGCCGGCTGAGGAGTTGATACGACTTGCCGGACGTTACACAGTGGCACGTATGCTTGAACGTGAGGATTTCAAAAAGAGGTTCCAGTCGCAGAGCGCAATAAGCATTCACGAGTTCATGTATCCCCTGATTCAAGGCTACGATTCCGTAATGCTAAAGGCGGATGTGGAACTTGGGGGAACAGATCAGCGTTTTAATCTGATTGTGGGCAGAGAACTTCAGAAGGAGTACGGACAGCAGCCCCAAGCCCTGGTTTTTTTACCTCTTCTTGAAGGACTTGATGGTGTAAAAAAAATGTCCAAAAGCCAGGGCAATTACATCGGCATAAACGAGTCTCCAAGTGAGATGTTTGGCAAGGTGATGTCTATAAGCGATGAACTTATGCTCAAGTACTACCTTCTTTTAAGTCGTCTGAGTTTGTCGGATATTGAGGACATGAAGCGTGCGATGGCAAAGGGTCTTCTCCACCCGAAAAAGGCCAAGGAAGCGTTGGCTATTGAGATCACCTCCAGGTTTTGGGACGAAGAGGCTGCGGCTGCTGCACAAAATGAGTTCGAAAATGTTTTCAAAAACAAGGGTGTGCCGGATGACGTGCCGATCTTTGGCGTTGCAAGTTGGCCGGATGAGGGGCTGTGGTTGCCTGGAATCATGAGGGAAAGCGGTATTGTAAAATCAAGTGGTGAAGCGATGCGTCTTATCCGACAGGGAGCTGTAAAAGTAGATGACAAGAAGTGGTTTTCTCCTGATGAAAAACTACAAAGAGGTGAGTATTTGCTTAAGGCTGGAAAACGCAGATTTTTGAAAATTCATCCGGCACAGTAAAATATCATTATATATGTTTATTAGGTTTCTTCCTGTTTTTATAATCTTTTCCCTGCTTGTATCATGTGCCGGCCCTTCCCGTCTTCGGCATGAGCCGTCCCGTGAGTTGTACAAACCCACTCCAGGCAAAACAATCTACTACACGGCATCTTGGTATGGAGGCAAGTTTCACGGACGCAGGACTGCCTCAGGTGAAGTATATGATATGTATGCTCTAACAGCAGCTCACAAGCGGCTTCCATTTGGCGCTCGCTTACGGGTTACGTACGAAAAGACCGGGCGCTGGGTTGATGTAACAGTAAATGACCGGGGTCCATTTATCCGGGGTAGAGATTTGGATCTATCATATGGTGCAGCCCAAAAAATAGGATTGAATGAAGACGGTGTAGGGCGGGTTAAAGTAATGTTTCTTGAACGTGACTTACGATACGTAAAGTATATAGATGAGACAGTATCTGGTACGCCAAAACAACAGGTTCTCGCAGACTTTAGTGCCGGAAGTACCCCATCTTTCACAATCCAGTTTGGATCATTTCAGAACCGAGAAAATGCGGTACGGCTTAAACAGGCATTGGACTTTACACGGTCAGGAGCTTACATAAGTAAGGCGATGGTAAAGGGACGCAAGTACTACAGGGTACGCCTTGGAAACTTCCCCTCCAGGTCCGAAGCTCTCTCAAAGGCATTAGCCTTTGCTGATGAAGGCTATACAGTAAGGGTTTTTACTAAATAATTAATGATAAAGACTGAGTTTGTATCTTACCGGATAAAGGTGGTTTTTATTGCAGCCATATCCGCTGATGGAAGAATTGCGGAGTCGCAAGGGCAGCTTACTTTGTCTTGGACATCGAAAGACGACACAGTTTTTTTTATCAGAAAGACCAGAGAACTGGGTGCTGTCATAATGGGCAGAAAGACATTTGAGACCATCGGCAAACCGCTTGATGGTAGATTGACGTTAGTAATGACAAAGTCTCCTGAAACGTACACTCGTTACCAGGAGGATGGCGTGCTTGAGTTCACGGATATGCCGCCTGTTGCTATTCTTGAAAATCTATCAAAGCGGGGATACAGTGCTGTTGCTGTTGTTGGAGGTTCTTTGGTATATAGCTGTTTTCTACGTGACGGCCTGGTGGATGAAATATATCTGACAATAGAACCTGTTATGTTTGGACGGGGAATTTTATTTGCTGAGGAATTCGAAAAAATATCTATGAGACTTTTGGATGTAAGTAGGCTCGGCAAACACAGTGTCCTTATTCACTATGGTGTTGCTGAAGATTCTTCTAAGTTAAACATTAAGAGGTGAGAGGAGAAAGAAGATATGCCGATATATGAATTTTCCTGTAGCAAGTGTGGTGAAGAGTTCGAAGAGCTTGTTTCTATAACATATACAACATCGCTGAAAATAAAATGCCCTGAGTGCGGCTCTTTGAAAGTCGTAAAGAAGATGTCCATGTTTGGCATGAGTGGTGTGGAGAAACCCGCGACATCAGGTTCGGGTGGCAGCGGGTGTTCCAGTTGTACCTCCTCCAATTGCGGAAGTTGCAGATAAGTCTGTTGTTATACTATTAAGCACTGTGGTCGGCGCTGGCTGATTTCATCGCTTTGCGTAAGAACTCTACGGTATGCAGTACTTGTATTTTTTTATTATTTTTTAAACTATCTTTTTTTAAACTATCTTCAAACTGCATTTTGCATCCGGGGCACGAAGTTATCAGTGTATCGATTTCGGCCTTAATCACTTCGTCACGCCGTCTTTTCCCTATTTTTTTTGAAAGACCGTAATGCATGAAACCAAAGGTGCCTCCGAAACCACAGCATCCGGTCTTGTTTTTAGCCGTAATAAGTTCAGCTCCTGTCTGCTTTATCAGCTTTCTCGGTTCACTTTGCACAGAAAGACCGTTCAGCAGATGACATGGGTCATGGTACATAACTCGACCACTAAAATTAAGATCAATCTCCAGTCGGTCGGCCAGAAACTGATTAACATCCATGATTTTATCTGTAAAACTCTTCGGAACGTTCATTAATTTTGGATACTGAACTTTTAATGTAAGGGTGCAGGTAGGGCAAGCTGTGAGAATTGCATCTACATGCATTCCGCTAAAAACGTCTACGTTTTTTTTCGCCAGATCAAGAGCTAAATCATCATATCCGGTTTCACGTACAGGTGCGCCGCAGCAAACTTCTCCCTGCCGAAGTACTACTTCATAGCCAAGGTTCAGTAGAATGTCCAGAAGATCTTCTCCAATATCAGGGTAAAGGTGGTTCATGCTGTAACCTACAAATAACGCTACTCTACCTTTTGGAGTTCCGTTTCTGAAAAGCATCT